>NZ_JBSFRB010000006.1:0-282344 GCF_053589015.1 Streptomyces sp. NPDC003393
CCCGGCCGGGGGTCCGGGGGTCGCCCCCCGGACAACACAGCATCGGGGCGAGGGATTTCACTCCGGTGCGGTGAACCCGGCCGGGGGTCCGGGGGTCGCCCCCCGGGCAACACAGCATCGGGGCGAGGGACTTCACTCCGGTGCGGTGACCTAAGTTCTTCCCGGGGCAGGGGCCTCCTCGTGTGGGACGGGGAGGCCCCTGCCCTTTTCCGTCGTGGAACCGCTCAGCCGGCCAGCACGTCCAGCAGGCGGTCCACGTCGGCGGCCGTGTTGTAGAGGTGGAAGGCGGCGCGCAGGTTCCCCGCCCGGTCGGACACCTCGATGCCGGCGGCACTCAACTCGCTCTGTCGGCTGCCGAGTCCGGGGACGGACACGATCGCGGAGCCCGGCGCCGGCACCGGCTCGTGCCCGAGGGAGTCGAGCCCCTTGCGGAACCGGTCGGCCAGCGCGACGTCGTGCGCGTGGACGGCGTCCGCGCCCAGCTCCTCGATGAGCTCCAGGGACGCGCGCAGCCCGGCGTAGCTGAACAGGGCGGGGCTGACGTCGAACCGCCGGACGGCATGGGCGAGTTCGGTGACCGGACCGTAGCAGCTGTCCCAGGGGCGCTCACCGGCGGACCAGCCGGCGAGCAGCGGGGTGAGCCCGCCGAAGTCATCCGCGGCGCCCGGGGCGACGAAGAACGCGGCGCCGTGCGGGCCCAGCAGCCACTTGAACCCCACGGCGGCGAGGAAGTCGTAGCCGTCCGGGTCGACGGGCAGCCACCCGAGCGCCTGGGAGGCGTCGACGTAGACGCGGGCCCCGTGCGCCCGGGCGGCGGCGCGCAGCGCGGGCAGGTCGGCGAGGCGGCCGTCGGCGGACTGGGCGGCGCTGACCGCGACGAGCGCGGTGCCGGACCGGACGGACTCGGTGAGCCGCTCCAGCGGGACGACGCGCACCGTGAGGTCGGCGCGCGTGTGGAAGGGGTTCACCAGCGAGGAGAAGTCGCCCTGGCTGGTGAGGACTTCGGCCCCGGCGGGCAGCGACGCGGCGATCAGGGCGCCGTACTCGGCGACGGAGGTGCCCATGGCCACCCGCTCCGCCGGTACGCCGGCCAGCCGGGCGAAGGACGTCCGGACGGCTTCCACGTCCTCGTACAGGGAACCGAGCGGCCTGCCCTCGGCCCGTAGCCGTACCGCCCGGTGCAGGGCGGTGACGGTGCGGGCCGGGAGCAGGCCGTTGCTCGCGGTGTTCAGGTAGGTGTTCTCCGGGGAGAACTCGGCGCGGACGCGGCTCTCGAAGGTCTCCATGGAACCACTGTGCGGCCCCGCGAAGTCGAAGTCCATCGCGGGATTCTGCGCGGCTCTCCCAAGGAACGCTTATGCATGGGCGCTGACCTGCGCGATCAAGCGGTGCGTCAGCGCTGGGGCACCGCGCATCCGTCCGGGCCGCAGGCCTCGGCGCCGCCGTCGTCGAGCAGGGTCAGCGGGGAGCGCTCGCCCCACGCCTGGTCGAGCGCCTGCGTGAACACCTCGGTGGGCTGGGCGCCGGAGACGCCGTACTTCCGGTCGAGCACGAAGAACGGCACCCCGGTGGCGCCGAGCTGGGCGGCCTCGCGTTCGTCGGCGCGGACCTCGTCGGCGTAGGCGGTGGGGTCGGCGAGCACCGTGCGGGTGGCGTCGGCGTCGAGCCCGGCGGCGACGGCCAGCTCGACCAGCCGCTCGTCGCCCTCGGTGAAGACGGACCGTTCCTCGGCGAAGTTCGCCCGGTAGAGGGCGTCCAGCAGTGCGGTCTGCCGGCCCTGTTCCGCGGCGAAGTGGAGCAGGCGGTGCATGTCGAAGGTGTTGCCGTGGTCGCGGCCCCGGGTGCGGTACTCCAGGCCCTCGGCGGCGGCCTGTGCGCCCAGGTTGTCCTCACCGGCCTGCGCCTGCGCCTCGCTCATCCCGTACTTCCGGGTGAGCATGGTGAGTACGGGCGTCACGTCGCCCTTGGCCCGGTGCGGGTCCAGCTCGAACGAGCGGTGCACCACCTCGACCTGGTCACGGTGCGGGAAGGCGGCCAGCGCCTTGTCGAACCGCGCCTTTCCGACATAGCACCAGGGACAGGCGATATCGGTCCAGATCTCGACACGCATACTCTCGGCTCTTCTCCAGCTCGCACGGGCACGGAGGCTCTCTCCGCCGGTGTCTGAACCTTCGACCGGCCCGCTTTCATTCCCCGGCCCCGGTCACGGCGTACCGCAGGAACACATGGTGGTCCCCCGCGGCGGGCGGCTTCTCCGCGTCGGGGACCCAGCCTTGGCGGGCGTAGAAGGCCTGGGCACGGGTGTTGTCCACATGCACCTCCAGGACGGCCGTACGCCTGCCGTCGGCCTGCCACTGCTCCAGGCAGGCCCGGTGCAGGGCGGTGCCGATGCCCCGGCGCCAGTGACCGGGGTCGACGTGGAACTGGAACAGCTGGACCGTGTCCGCGGGTGCGCCGTCCGGTGTGCGGAAGGAGGCGACGCCCGCGATCCGGCCCTGCTCGACGGCGCACAGCACCTGTCCGTCGGGGCGTCGGATGGCGCCGCGCCAGATCGCGCACCAGTCGGCGTCGGCCTGCGGGACGCCGTCCGGGTAGTACGTCGAACGGGCCCGCAGGTGCAGGCCGGCGATGACCTCGGCCTCGACGGGCAGGGCGGTGCGGATCACGGGGGCGCCGGTGGTGCGTTCTCTGATCACGTGGTCGAGGACGTACGGGCGGGCGCCGCCGGTTGCGGGCCGGACCCGGCCGCGTGGTCCGGACGAGCGGCCCTCAGCTGCCGTCCCGCAGGTCGTCCGGCCAGGCCGGGCGGAACTCGAGATGGTCGTACGTCACCACGCAGCCCTCGCCCAGGGGTGACTGGGTCATGAAGCCGACCAGGGCGGCGCCCGTCTCCTTCTCGTCCCCCAGGGTGAACAGGCGTACGAAGGTCCAGTGCTCGCCGTCGCGGGAGGCGTGGAAGGCGAAGGCGCGGCCGGTGCGGCTCACCCGCAGCCACACCGAGCTGCCGTCGACGGTGAAGGAGTTGGCGTCGTCGGAGTGCCCCCGGGTGACCACGGTGCAGATGGTGGGCACGTCCGGGGAGTACTCCAGGCAGAGCTTGGCCCAGGAGCGCTCGCCGACGTGGACGTAGAGCACACCCGCGTCGAAGGACGCGTTGAACCCGACGGTGACCCGGGCGATCAGCTGGAAGTCGCCCTCGGGCGCGCCGAGGAGGCGGGGCGCGTCCGAGGCGGGGTCCAGTGCCTCACCGGCGGGCGGGACGAAACGGTCCTGCCGTGGACCCGCCCAGCCGGTGAGGACTCCGTCCTCGTAGGACCAGTCGCCGTCCGGGCCGTAGGTGCGCAGGGCGAAGGGGAGTTCGGGGAGTTCTACGTCCATGGCCGGAGTCTCCCAGCTCTCCCCCGCACCGTACGGCCAGGGGTCAGCGTTCCAGTCGGCCGTCGAGGCGGCGGGGCAGGCCCAGCGGGTTGTCGTCGCGCAGCTCGGGCGGCAGCAGCGCCTCGGGGGCGTTCTGGTAGGCCACCGGCCGCATCCACCGCTCGATCGCCGTGCCGCCCACGGAGGTGGAGGTGGAAGTGGTCGCGGGGTAGGGGCCGCCGTGGTGCTGGGCGGGGGCCACGGCGACACCGGTCGGCCAGCCGTTGACGAGGACGCGTCCGGCGAGCGGGGTCAGCTCGGCGAGGAGTTCCGCGCCGCGTCCCTGACCGGCCGCCTCCTCGGCGGACAGGTGCACGGTCGCGGTGAGGTTGCCGGGGAGCCGGGAGAGGACCTCCGTGGCCTCGCCGTCGTCGGTGTAGCGGGCCACCACGGTGACCGGTCCGAAGCACTCCTCCAGCAGCAGGTCGTGGTCGCCCTCGCGGGTCAGCCGCTCGGCCGGGACGGTGAGGAACCCGGCGCTCACCGTGTGCTCGCCGCCCGCGCCCGGGGTGACCGGCGAGTCCACATCGGTCAGTTCGGCGCGCTCGGCGATGCCGGCGAGGAAGTTGTCGCGCATGCGGTGGTCGAGCAGGACGCCGGCCTCGGTGTCGCTGACGGCCTCGGTCAGGGACTTCACCAGGTTGTCGCCGGCCGCGCCGGCCGGGACGAGCACCAGGCCGGGCTTGACGCAGAACTGGCCGACGCCGAGCGTCATCGACCCGGCCAGCCCGGCGCCGATGGCCTCCGCCCGTTCGGCGGCGGCGGCCTCGGTGACGAGGACCGGGTTCAGGGAGCCCAGCTCGCCGTGGAAGGGGATCGGCACCGGCCGCGCCGCCGCCGCGTCGAACAGCGCCCGGCCGCCCCGTACGGAACCGGTGAAGCCCGCGGCGGCCACCAGCGGGTGCCTGATCAGTTCGATGCCCGCCTCGAAGCCGTGCACCAGCCCGAGCACCCCCTCGGGGATGCCGTGCTCGGCGGCGGCGGACCGCAGCACCCTGGCGACCAGCTCGGACAGCGCCGGGTGGTCGGGGTGGGCCTTGACGACGACCGGGCAGCCGGCGCCGAGCGCGCTCGCGGTGTCGCCGCCGGCCACCGAGAAGGCGAAGGGGAAGTTGGAGGCGGAGTAGACGGCGACGACGCCGAGCGGCACCTTGTAGCGGCGCAGGTCCGGGACCGGCGGGGTGGCGGTGTCGTCGGGGTGGTTGATGATCACGTCGAGGAAGGCGCCCTCGTCGACGATGCCCGCGAAGGCCCGCAGCTGGTAGCAGGTCCGGGCGAGTTCACCGGTGAGCCGGACCGGGCCGAGCGCCGTCTCGGCGTCCGCGGCCTCCACGAGCTGCTCCCGGGCCGCCTCGAGGCGGTCGGCGGCCGTGCGCAGGAAGGCGGCCCGCACGGTGCGGTCGGCGAGCGCGCCGCGCGCCGCGTGCGCGGCGCGGACGGCGGCGTCGATCTCCTCCGCTGTGGCCTCCACCGCAACCTGCTCCCGCTGCTTCCCGGTACGGGGATCGACGCTCCAGACTGGTGCTGCTGCCACCGCGGGTCCCTCCACATGTCTTGCGGTATTACCTGGGTCATCCCTCAGAGACGTTCGATATACTGAACACCGTCTCTGATGATGAATACGCTTTCGGAGACTATATCTTCAGGTCCTCGTCGAACGAAGGGGTCAAGGGCGATGGCGGCAGGCGAGACGGGCGGCGGGGCGCAGGTCAAATCCGCGGTGCGGACCGTGGAATTGCTGGAGTACTTCGCCGGCCGCCCCGGGATGCACTCCCTGGCCGCGGTCCAGGAGGCCGTCGGGTACCCCAAGTCCAGCCTGTACATGCTGCTGCGCACGCTGGTCGAGCTGGGCTGGGTGGAGACCGACGCGACCGGCACCCGGTACGGCATCGGGGTGCGCGCGCTGCTGGTGGGCACCTCCTACATCGACGGCGACGAGGTGGTCGCGGCCGCCCGGCCGACCCTGGACCGCCTCTCCGACGACACCACCGAGACCATCCACCTGGCCCGTCTGGACGGCACCAACGTCGTCTACCTGGCCACCCGCCAGTCGCAGCACTACCTGCGCCCTTTCACCCGCGTCGGCCGCCGCCTGCCCGCCCACTCCACCTCGCTGGGCAAGGCGCTGCTGAGCACGTACAGCGACGAGCAGGTCCGCAAGATGCTCCCGGAGACGCTGCCCGCGCTGACCGAGCACACCATCACCGACCGCGAGAAGCTCATCGAGGAGCTGCACCAGATCCGCGAGCAGGGCTACGCCGTCGACCGCGAGGAGAACACACTGGGCCTGCGCTGCTTCGGCGTGGCCATCCCGTACCGCACCCCGGCCCGCGACGCCATCAGCTGCTCGATCCCCGTGGCGCGCCTGACGCCCGCGCACGAACAGATGGTGAAGGATGCCCTTTTCGACGCCCGTGACCGCCTGACACTCGCCACCCGGAGGCTGTGAGCCATGGAAGTCGTGCTGCGCGAGGTCCACGACAGCGATCTGCCGGTGTTCTACCGGCAGATGAACGATCCCGAGTCCCTGCGGATGGCCGCCTTCACCCCGAAGGACCCGGCCGACCGGGACGCCTTCGACGCCCACTGGGCCAAGGTGCGCACCTCCTCCTTCGTGCTGCGCACGATCCTGGCCGACGGTGACGTGGGGGGCAGCGCCGCGGTGTACGGCGAGCCGGGCGAGCGGGAGGTCACCTACTGGGTGGACCGCGCCTACTGGGGGAAGGGTGTCGCCACCGCCGCGCTGCGCGCCCTGCTGGCCGAGGTCCCCGAACGCCCGCTGTACGCCCGCGCGGCCTCGGACAACGCCGGTTCGCTGCGGGTGCTGGAGAAGTGCGGCTTCTGCCGGACCGCGACGGCCCGGGGGTACGCCGAGGCGCGCGGGGAGGAGATCGACGAGACGGTGCTCACCCTCCGCGGCTGACACGACCACGGCCTGTGTGCCGTGCCTGCCGCATACGAGGCGGGCTTCATGAACGTCCGATGAGAAACCGGACGGACGGGAACGTTCCGCCCCTGCTCCCTCGTCATCCATGGGGATGAACGGGATGAACAAGACGATCAGGCGTGCGTCCGTCTTCACGCTGCTGCTCGTGTTCGCGCTGCTGGCCAGGGCGACCTGGGTGCAGTTCTACGACGGCAAGGCACTCGCCGACGACAAGGACAACCGGCGCAGGGCGATCGAGACGTACGCCCAGCCGCTGGGCAACATCGTCGTGGCCGGCCGCGCGATCACCGGCTCGGCCGAGACCAGCGGCGACCTGAAGTACAAGCGGACGTACCTCGACGGCCGGCTGTACGCGGCGGTCACGGGCTACAGTTCGCAGGTCTACGGCGCGACCCAGCTGGAGGGCATCTACCAGGACCTCCTGGACGGCACGGACACCCGGCTGAAGAACCCGCTCGACACCCTCACCGGCAAGCGGGCCACGTCCGGCGACGTGATCACGACGATCGACCCGGACGTGCAGAAGGCCGGCTACGAGGCGCTCGGCGGCAAGAAGGGCGCCGCCGTCGCGATCGACCCGGCCACCGGGAAGATCCTCGCGGTGGTCTCCACGCCGTCGTACGACCCCACCGTGCTCAGCGCCGGGGACGGCGACGCCTGGAAGAAGCTGACCCAGGACCCCGACAAGCCGATGACCAACCGCGCGCTGCGGCAACCGCTGCCACCGGGCTCCACGTTCAAGCTGGTCGTGGCGGCGGCCGCGCTGGAGGACGGGCTGTACTCGTCGGTCGACGTGCGGACGGACAGCCGGGACCCCTACACGCTGCCGGGCACCACACGGGTGCTGTCCAACGAGAACCCGAGCGCCCCCTGCGAGAACGCCACCATCCGCACCGCGCTGCAGTACTCCTGCAACAACGTCTTCGCCAAGATGGCCGTCGACCTGGGCCAGGACAAGGTGCGGGCGATGGCCGAGAAGTTCGGCTTCGACGACGAGTCCCAGGACGTTCCGGTGCGCGCCTACCCGAGCGTGTACCCCTCCGGCATGGACAAGGCGCAGACCGCGCTGACCGGCATCGGCCAGTTCGACGTCACCGCCACTCCGCTCCAGATGGCGATGGTGTCGGCGGCCATCGGCCACGGCGGCGAGCTCGTCTCCCCGCACATGGTGTCGCGGACCACCGACGGCGACGGCGACGTCCTGCGGAACTACGACGACTCCACTGACAGCAAGCGGGTCATCAGCTCCCGCACCGCCGGGCAACTGCGGTCGGCGATGCGCACGGTGGTCGAGCAGGGCACCGGCACCAACGCCCGGATTCCCGGTGTGACGGTGGGCGGCAAGACGGGCACGGCCCAGCACGGTGAGAACAACAGCAAGGTGCCCTACGCCTGGTTCACGTCCTACGGCACCTCGCCGGCGACGGGCCGGCAGGTCGCGGTCGCGGTGGTCGTCGAGCAGTCGGACGCGGCCCGGTCGGAGGTCAGCGGCAACGGGCTGGCGGCGCCGGTGGCCAAGGCGATGATGCGGGCGGCTCTCGCACGCCGGTGACAGGCGGCTTCACGCCACGGGACGGCGACGGCGGCGCGCCCCGCGGCACCGCGTCCCGCGTCGCCCCGCCCGGCGGCACCGCGCCCGGCGCAGATCCGAAGCGGATCGGCCGCCGGACGCCGTGCCGTCCGTGTGCCGCGCGGCTCAGCTGACGAAGTACGTCGGGTTCGGCAGCTTGTAGGTGCGGTCGGCGTAGCCGCCGTCGAGGTCGGAGTACTGGTCGCCGAAGTTGGCGACGATGTCGTACCCGAGGTCCTCGATGTGCTTGCGGGTACCGGACTTGAACTGGACGGTGGTGCACTTCCAGGCGCCCGGGGTGGCGCAGCCGCTCAGGTAGGCCGGCGGGTTGGCCGCGTCCTTGAGGAACATGTGATCGGCGTCGAGGTTGACGTCGGCGCCGACCTTCTTCAGGTTCTCCACGGCGGCGGAGCGCTGGGCCTCGCTCAGGCCCGAGTTGTAGAAGACCGTGACGCCCTTGCTCGCGGCGTACCGCACGAGCTCGGGGCTGCCGAAGACCTCCGGCCGGTCGGCCTGGTCGACGTAGGCCGCCCAGGTGGCGCTGTTGTAGCCGTAGTTGTTCTTCTTCTCGTAGTCCAGGCTGAGCAGCAGCGTGTCGTCGATGTCGAAGACGACGGCCGGCTTGTGGCCCTTGTGCCCCTTGTGCGCGGCCTGGCGGGCCGCCTTGTCGATGTACCGCTTGGCGTCGGCGTCGATGCGCGCCAGGTCCTTGGCGTACGGGCTGTCCGGGGACGCCTGGTAGACACCGTCGGCGTCCTGCGTGGTGCCGTAGTAGGTGTCGATGTCCTTGGTCAGCAGCCCGATGTTGTAGGGCTCGTGGGTGGAGTTGGCGGTGGACTGCCCGGCGGTGGCGGCACCGGCGCCGTAGAGGGCACCCCCGGCGACGGCACAGGCTGCGGCGACCGCGGCGACTCTGAGGGACTTCCGCATGGGATCTCCGGATCTGTCGATGGACGTGACCGGCGAAATCGCGCCAGACACATGACGCGGCACCAGGTCACGGACTGTCTACGCGCATTGCGCACCAGCCGCGAGGGGCGTTACCCGATCGATACGCAATTCCTTCACGCGGGGCATTGCCCCCACATGGTTGCGACATGACTCCCCCTTGACCCGCCTTCCCGAGGGTCGTGAGCCGCGATCGCGAACCGGGGGAAAGGACCGTCAGGTGGGCGAAGGCAAGGACCCGAACAGGGTTCTGGACATCAAGACCGCCGACATCAAACGGGCGGCCCCGGACTTCCACAAGGGCACCGAGGACCTGAGCAAGGCCCTGACCGTCCTCGTCAAGTCCCTTGACGGGCTGGGCGAGCCCTGGGGTCACGCCAGAGAATGGTCGTCAACGGAATGCGAGCCCGGTACCGACTGGTCGTCGACTCGGAGGACGGAAACCGCATCATCACCTTCTTCCCCGTAGGAAAGAGTCACACGCCGTGATCACCGTGCAGTTCACCGTTCGCCCCGGCCAGGGCCGACCCAGCGGATTCGACCTCGGAGACATCTATGTCACCGGCGATCTCGGCACGGCGCAGTCGGCGGGACACTCCCCGGACCAAGGCATGATGATCTACCTGTCTGTCGTACAACTCCTGGACGGCCTGCGTGCCTTTCTGCGAGGCAGCGCCAAGACATACGCGTTCACCGGCGCAGACACTTCCTTCGGCCTCGTCTTCCGGCGCGCGAAGGACGGCCTGTCCGTCGCCACGAAGGGCGGTCTCGTCGCCCGCACGACCGCACCCGAGTTCGTCGCCGCGATCGTGTCCGCTGCCGACTCCCTGTCCCGCACTCTCCCACCGCGGGATGCGGCATCGTCCGACTACCAGGACGCTCTGTCGGAGTTCCGCCCGCTCGCCTCGGAAGACCGTGCATGAAGTACGTCACGGCCGTCTGGGACAAGAGTGGCCGGCTCGTCCTGGAGTTCAAGCCCAACAAGTTCAGGCACGGGTCCGGCCTGCGCATCACCTATTCGTGAGTACGGCACTTCTCCATCGACTACGCCCACGCCATTGACCGGATGCTGGTCGACACCGTGCTCCTCGACGAGATCCTCCCGGACGAGGACGGCGGCTGCCTGCACGAGATCGCGCTGACCGCGCCTCCATCACAGTGCGCTGCCGGGACCTGGAAGCAGTATGGGGAAGTGGTTCTGAATCGTGATCGACACCGTCTTCGTGGGCGGCCTCCTCGCCCTGTGGTGCGGTGTGAACTGGGCGTTCGACGTGCGCGGCATCACCACGCGCCGGGCCGAGCGGATCCGCCGCAGGAACGAGGGGCTGTGGGCGGCGAGCGGGCGTCTCGGCGGGGCGCCGACGCTTTTCGCGACGCCCGGGTATCTGCGGTTCCTGGGCACGCTCATGGCGGGGGCGGGGCTTGTCCTCCTGGTCGTCGCCTACGCCCTGTGACATCCGGGCTGAGCCCCGCCCCGCACCGCTCCTCGGGTCAGCGGCCCCTCCACGGGGCCCAGTCGCCCAGATAGGCCTCCCGCGTCGCCGAGTCCGCCTCGGCCCGAGTGAGCTGGGGTCGGTTCTCCGGCGCGGTGATCTTCGCGCCGGGGGCCCGTGTTGCGGTACTCGGCGAAGCGCTGGGCCTGCCAGGGGTGGGTGTCGTGCATGTTCGTGCAGGGCGCCACCGCGTCGATGCCGGGCCCCAGCCAGGTCTCCCGGACGGTGAGCATCGGGTGGGCGATGATGTCGGAGCTGGGCACCCAGGGGCGGGCCGGCTTGTAGTACCCGTCCGGGGCCTCACTGGTGATGCGGCCGTGCGTGACCAGGTGGCCGCGCGGGTTGGCGACCGCCGTGGAGGGCGCGAAGACGAAACCGTACGGGGTGGCTGCCAGGTCCGTGCGGTTCAGGGTGTGGAAGTGGCAGCCCTAGAAGGCCGCCGTGGCCCGGCCGAAGACGAAGTCGACGTCTCCCTCGACGAAGCAGTGCGCGAAGTACCGGCGGGGGATGCGGGGGGCCGTGTAAGAGGCCTGTCGGGGTGGGGTCCGTGTCGGGGGTTCGTGTCCGGTGGGCCGGGGTTCGTTGTCCGGTGGGCCGGGGCGGTGTGCCGGTCCGCCCCGGCCCGGTCGCTTCACGGCGTCAGCGCAGGTGGCCGGCGCCCGCGCCGTGGTCGACGAGCGCGGGGACGGCCCGCGGGGAATCGACGCGGGTGCGCAGGGTGGGGGTCCAGCCCGCGCCCGGCCGGAGGATCTCGGTGGGGACCTCGGCGTTGTGGACGGCGATCAGGTCGGTGCGCCTGCCGTTGACGTAGTTGTCGGCGGCGGTGACCGGCGCCTCCTTCCACTTCTTCAGGATCGTGCCGGCGCCGACGCCGCTCGGCAGCGTGAACGCGTTGCGCTCGGCGACGAGTTGGGACTCCATGCCGATGCCGTAGCTGTAGCCGTAGTCGGCGCCCGCCACGAAGTGGTTGTTGTAGGAGTCGACCTGGCCGAAGCGGACGCGCGGGGCGCGTTCGACGAGGTTCGAGAACAGGTTGTGGTGGAAGGTGGCCTTCAGGTGGCCGCGGTCGACGGCGGCGGTGGCCGCGCTGTCGCTGTTGCCGATCAGGATCGTCTTGTCGTGGTCGGCGAAGACGTTCCAGGAGGCGGTGACATAGTCGGCGCCCTTGACGATGTCCAGTTCGCCGTCGTGCTGCTCGTAGATCCGGCCGTAGTAGTGCGGCAGGGTGCTGTCGGGGTGGTCGCCGTCGGTGAAGGTGTTGTGGTCCATCCACACATGGGTCGCGCCGTGGACCACCGCGCTGTCGTACTCGGAGTTCCAGTTGCCGTCGGCGGTGTCGGTCGGGTCCCACTGCGGGAAGCAGTCCAGCGGGCTCTCGAAGGAGAGGTTGCGGACGATGACGTTGTCCACGTCCTTGATCTGGAGGCTGGCGCCCTTGAAGCCGGCGTCCTTGCCGACGCCGATGACGGTGGTGTTGGCGGGGACGTAGGCCTTGATGTAGGCGTCCTGCCGTGCCTGTGAGGCGCGGCGCAGGCCCTCGGGGCTGTCGTCGGGTTCGGCGGAGAGGTCCTGGTCGCGGCCCCAGGTCTCGGGGGCGTAGGTCGTCAGGTAGGTGTCGAAGTCGTAGCCGGGGGCGGCGAAGGAGTCGCAGTCCGGTCCGTCGGCGTCGATCGTCCCCCTCACCTTGATGATCTTCGGCTGGTCGCCGCCGTCGGCGAGGGCGGCCTTGAAGGCGTCCCAGGTGGTGACGGTGTAGACGCGTGCGGCGTCGGCCTTGGCTCCGCCGGTGGTGCCGGCGCCGTGGGAGGCCCAGCCGTCCTTGGCGGCCAGCACCTGGCGGGCGGGGTCGGGGGTGTGGTGGTGGCAGGGCTGGGCGGAGGCGGTGCCGGTGACGGCGAGGACGAGGGCGGTGCAGCCCACGGCCACCGTGCTGACGCGCTCATGACATCTTGATCTGCGCACTGTGCGGGTCTCCTCGGTTACACGTCCGGGGCGCTGCTCGCCTCGGGCCAGGTGATGGCGGCGGTGGAGTCGCCGGTGATGTACGGGGTGCGGCGGCCCGCGGCCCGTGCCGTTCCGGTCGCCGCCGGGGCGAGCGGAACGGCGGCGAGGGCCGCGGACCCTGCCTGTCCAAGGGTCGGGGGCACGGCGGAGATCAGCCCTTCTGCTGCTTCCACTCGGCCTGCGCCTTGTTCAACTGGTCGGCCAGCGTGTCCAGGAACTCCTTGGCGGTCATCTTGCCGAGCAGCACCTTCTGGAAGTTGGGCTCGTTGTCGGCCTTGGAGATGGTGTTCCAGTCGGGCAGGTAGTACGGCAGCTGCACGATCTTGGTGTTGGCGCCGTTGAGCGCCTCGGCGGCCAGCTTGGTCGGCTCGGCCTGCTGGATCCAGGCGTCCTTGGCGGCGTCGGTGTTGGCCGGCACCTGCCCGGCGGACTCGTTGAACTTGGAGTTCTCCTCGTGCGAGACGGCGAACTCGATGAACTTCCAGGCGGCCGCCTTGTTCTTGCTCGCCTTGAACAGGCCCAGTCCGTCGACCGGGTTGGACACCTGCACGCGCGTGCCGTCGTCCATGGTGGGGTTGGGGATGCCCCGGAACTTGTCGTTGCCGAGCGCCTTCAGGTGGTCCTGGTAGGAGCCCAGGTTGTGGCTCAGCATGCCGATGGTGCCGCTGTCCCACTGGGCGACCATCTTGGTGAAGTCGTTGTTGACGTCGGCGGACGGCGTGTCCTTCTTGTACAGCGCGACGTACTTCTCCAGCGCGGCCACGTTCTTCGGGTCGTTGACGGTGGTCTTGTCGCCGTTCCAGAAGTTGGTGATGCCCGTCTGGCCGTACACCGCGTCCAGGGCGGGCGCGATGGCCCCCGCGCCGCCGCGGATGGTGAAGCCGAAGGCGTTCTTGTCCTTGTCGGTGAGCTTGTCGGCGGCCTCGTAGAACTTCGACCAGGTGGTCGGGGCGTCCAGGCCGGCCTTCTGGAACAGGTCCGTGCGGTACCACAGCGTGCCGTTGTTGGCCGAGGTCGGCACCTGGTAGAGGGTGTCGCCGCCGCCCGCCGCCTTGCTGACGGACAGCAGACCCGGGCTCAGCCTGCCGTTCAGCGGGCTCTTCTCGAGCCGGCCGTCCAGAGGCTCCAGGGCTCCCTGGGCCGCGATCTCGGCGAGCATCGCAGTGCCCACGCCGCCGACGTCGGGCAGCCCGCCGCCCTGGATCGCGGTGTCGTACTTGGACTGGGCGCTCGCGGCCGGGATGCCGACGTAGTTGACCTTGATGTCCGGGTACTTCTTCTCGAAGTCGGCGATGATCTGCTTCCAGATGTCGGTGCGCACACCGCCGTTGCTGTCCCAGAAGGTGATCTCGCCCTTGCCGGAGCCCTCGGAGCCCTTGCTCCCTCCGGTGCCGCTGCCGTCGTCGCCGCAGGCGGTGGCGGTCAGCGCGAGCACGGAACCCAGGGCGGCGGCCAGAGCGGCGCGGCGCCTGCTTCTGCGAATGTTGATCTTCATTGATCGGCTCTCTTCTTCTGGATCCAACGGGTGCTTGGAGCTGTGGGTGGACCGGGCGTGCCTCAGTGGGCGGGCAGGGCGGTGATGCGGAACCGTGTGAAGCCGGCCGCGCCGGCGTGTCCCTGGCCGGCGGGCGCGAGGGCGAACAGACCGAGGAGGGCGCCGACCCAGCGCCAGGGGGTGGCGGCGAACACCTGGCCGGAGGTCCGGAAGCCGTCGCCGAGGTCGTAGGAGAAGCGGCAGCGCGCCCCCGCGCCGACCTCGACGCGCAGCCGGACCCGCGCTTCGGGCGCGGCTGCCGGGTGGCCGGCGTCCCGTTCCCGGTCGGCGCCCCGTTCGGCGAACCGGTGCACCAGGCGGGCCGTGCCGTCCGCCTGCCGCTCCAGCCCGATCCAGCAGTAGGCGTCGCCGAGGACGGCCAGCCCGGCCCTCGCGCCGGGCTCGGTGCTGTCCAGCCGCAGGTCGGCCTCGACCGCGCAGGGGCGGCCCGGCATCCGCTGGGTGAGGACGTGCGGCAGGGCGCGCGGGTCGTGGGTGCCGACGGTGCGGACGCAGGTCAGCCGCAGGCCGTCGCCGGAGTGCTCGGTGGCCCAGCCGGGCCGGGGGTTGGCGGTCCACTGCCACTGCCGGCCGTACCGTCCGCCGGGGAAGTCGTCGTCGGTGGCGGGCGCGGCGGGCGGCTGCGGCGGCAGCGCGGGCCGTGCGTGCACGGCGACGGGGGCGCCGTCGTCGCCGATGACCGGCCAGGGTCCCCCGCTCTCCGCTTCGCCGGAGCGGGAGGTGCCGCCGGGCTCCCAGCGCATCGGCTGCAGGTGCACGGCACGGCCGTAGGCGCCGCGCTGCTGGAAGTGCAGGAACCAGTCCTCACCGGACGGGGTGCGCACCCAGCCGCCCTGGTGGGGGCCGTTGACGTCGGTGTCCTTCTGCTCCAGGACGACCTTCTCCTCGTACGGCCCGAAGAAGCCGCGGGAGCGGAAGACGCCCTGCCAGCCGGTCTCCACTCCCCCGGCCGGCGCGAAGATCCAGAACCAGCCGTCGTGCTGGTAGAGCTTGGGGCCTTCCAGGGTGAACCAGCCGGGGATGCGGTCCGCGTCGACGATCATTTTGCCCTCGTCGAGGAGTTCGGTGCCGTCGGGGTGCATCCGGTGGCCGGTGAGCCGGTTGTTGATCCCGGAGCGGGACCTGGCCCAGGCGTGCACGAGGTAGGCCTCGCCGGTCTCCTCGTCCCACAGCGGGCACGGGTCGATCAGGCCCTTGCCCGCCTTCAGCAGGTGCGGGCGGGTCCACGGGCCGCGGATCGAGGGGGCGTTGATCTGAAAGATGCCCTGGTCGGGGTCGCCCCAGAAGATCCAGAAACGGTCGTCGTGATGGCGCAGCGACGGCGCCCACACCCCGCTGTCGTGGCGCGGGAAGCGGAACTCGGCCTCCGGCTCCAGGCGTTGGAGGGCGTGGCCGATCAGCGTCCAGTGGACGAGGTCGCGGGAGTGCAGCAGCGGCAGGCCGGGGGCGCGGCCGAAGCTGGAGGCGGTCAGGTAGTAGTCGTCGCCCACGCGCAGGACGTCGGGGTCGGACCAGTCCGCGTCCAGCACCGGATTGGTGTAGGTGCCGTCGTCGCGGTGGGCGCCGGGCAGGCTCATGGGGTCACCGCCTTGCGGACCAGCGCTGACGCCTCGTCGCGGCCGAGGCGGCCGTCGGCGACGACGGCGACGATCCGGCGGACGACGGCCTCGCCGGCCGGTACCGGCAGCCGCTCGTGCCGGGCCAGCGACGAGCCCACCCCCGGATACTCGGCGGCGCGCACGAACCAGGCGTCGCGGCGGGTGGCGTCGGTGGCCCCGGCGAACACCAGCGTCCAGCCGGAGCCGGCCAGGGCCAGCCAGTCGGCGCGAGTGCCGTGCGCCTGCTCCTCGCCGTCCCGGTCCGGGGTGAAGACCTGCGGAGGCTCGTCCTCCTTGCGGGCGCGCCAGAAGAAGCCACCGTAGGCCGCGCCGGGACGGCCGTTGGTGGCCGGGCTGCCCAGCGACAGGGGTCCTGGGGTGACGTTGGTGAGCGAGAAGGCGAAGTCCAGCGCCCAGGCGGTGTCGGTGAGGGGGAGGGCCGCGACGGTACGGCGCTCGCGCAGCAGTTCGCGGCCCGCGGCCACCCAGCGCAGCTCCTGGGCGAAACCGTCCGGCTCGCGCAGCGGGAAGCCGGCGTGCCGCTGCGTGCCGTGGTTGTCCAGCTCGGTCGGACCCCGGCCGCGCACGAAGGTGCGGCCGCCCCAGAAGTTGTGCCCCTCGACGTCGGGGACGGCGACACCGACGCCGAGGTGGTGAGGATGGTCGGCGGGGCCGAGTTCGGTGACGACCGTGCCGGACAGGGTGGTGACGGGGTGCAGACAGGGGCGCGGGGAGAGCCGCAGGGGCAGCTCGGGGCGGGCGACGCAGCGGGCGACGGGGCGGCCCGCGACCCGCAGCACCAGGGAGTCGTTCGGCGTCATCGGGCGGTCACCTCCTTCGACGGGGCCCAGGGGGCGCCGAGCTCGGAGTAGAGGGAGAGGGTGTCGGCGGCGGCCGCGACGAGCCCGTCGACGCCCGGCACGACCCGGCGCCGCTCCCCGGGGAGGGTCCGCCAGGCCCCGGCGGGCAGCGGCGCGGGGTCGGGGGCGGTGCGGACCGCCTCGACGACCCGCATGAACGCGTCCGTCGACGCGGGCGGGACCAGCAGCGCGGCGCCGGCGGTCAGATGGGCGACGAGGTTCTCCAGCAGGTCGGTCCGGCCGAAGTGGAGCTCCTGCGGGCCGTGCCCGGCCCGCTGCACCAGCACGCGGTCCTGCTTGTACCAGAAGGTGATCCGGCCGCTGTCGCCGTGCACCACGACGTACGGCTCGTCCGGGCGCTCGGCACACAGGGTCGCGGCGACGGTGACCGGACCGCGGGCGGTGGTGACGCGCACGCAGGAGGTGTCGTCGGACTCGATGTCGTTGGCCCGCCACAGTTCGGATTCGATGCCGGTGACGTCGTCGGCTCCGGTGGTGCCGATGAGGGCGAGGGCGGTGGCGGTGGCGTGCGCGAGGGGGTTGGTGAGCACCCCGTCGACCACGTCCGCGCCGTTCAGGCGGCGCCGGCCCGCCCAGGGGGCGCGCCGGTAGTACGCCTCGTCACGGGCCCAGGCTCCGGCCCCGCCGACCCCGCCGACCTCACCGATCGCGCCCTGGCCGATCAGCTCGCGGATCGCGGGGACGGCGTGCGAGCCGAGCGACTGGAAGCCGATCTGGCAGGCGACACCGGCCGCGACGACGCCGTCGGCCATGCGGCGGAACTCGGCGTAGGAGGGGGCGGGCGGCTTCTCCAGCAGCAGGTGCACGCCCCGCCGGGCCGCGGCGAGCGCCAGCTCGGTGTGCGTGGGGATGGGTGTGCAGATCACGGCGATCCGGGCGCCCGTGGTGTCCAGGAGGGCGCCGAAGTCGGTGGACTGCGCCGGTGTGCCGATCCCTTCGGGGAGCTCCGCCTCGGTGAGCGGGGTCAGGTCGCAGATGCCGGCCAGCCGCACCACTCCGTCGGCCTGGAGCCGGCGGATGTTGTCCAGGTGCCGGCGGCCGTGGCCGCGGGCCCCGGCCAGCACCAGGGGCAGCGGGGTGGCCGTCCTGTCGGTGGTCATCCCTTCACCGCCCCCGCGCTGAAGCCGGTGATCAGCCACTTCTGGATGAAGGCGAACACGATCACCACGGGTACGGCGGCGACGATGCCGCCGGCGGCCAGCGCGCCGAGGTCGACGCTGTCCGCGTTCATCAGGGTGTTGAGGCCGACGGGGATGGTCTGCTTGCTCTGGTCGGAGAGGAACATCAGGGCGAACAGGAAGTGGTTCCAGGCGTGCACGAAGGCGAAGGAGCCGACGGCGACCAGCCCGGGCCGCAGCAGCGGCAGCACGACGATCCGGAAGGCCGCGAAGCGGTTGCAGCCGTCCACCCAGGCGGCCTCCTCCAGGGAGGGCGGCACGTTCCGGATGAAACCACTGATCAGGATCATCGACAGCGGCAGCTGGAAGACGGTCTCGGCGATGACGACACTGCCCAGCGAGTTGATCATGGACAGTCGGGCGAAGATCTGGAAGAGCGGGACCAGCAGCAGCGCGCCGGGGACGAACTGCGAGCAGAGCAGCGCCAGCATGAAGGCGCGCTTGATCCGGAAGTCGAACCGGGCCAGGGCGTAGCCGCCGGCCAGCGCCACGACGGTGGTCAGGACCAGGGTGGCCAGACCCACCAGGACGCTGTTCTGGAAGTAGGTGCCGAAGCTCCGCTCGGTCCACACCTTCTCGAAGTGGTCGAAGGTGACCGGCCAGGGGACCAGGGAGGTGGAACCGGCCGGGCGCAGGGCGAACAGCAGGATCCAGTAGAACGGGACCAGGGTGAACAGCAGATAGACGCAGAGCGGCAGATAGATCTGCCGGCGCGGGACCTCGTCCCAGGCGCGGCGCCGGGTGCGCGGCCGGGTGTGCCGGGACACCGCAGGCTCGGGTGCCGGGGCGATCTCGGTGATCACTTGGACTCACCTCCGAACTTGCTCAGCCGCAGATAGACGATCGAGCAGAAGAGCAGGATCACGAACGCCACCGTGGTCAGGGCGGAGGCGTAGCCGAAGTCGTGGGCGTCGACGGATGTGTTGGCGATGTAGAGCGGCAGGGTGGTGGTCTCGCCCGCCGGGCCGCCGCCGGTGAGGGTGTAGAGCAGGTCGACGTTGTTGAACTCCCACACCGCGCGCAGCAGCGTGGACAGGACGATGGCGTCCTTCAGATGGGGCAGGGTGATGTGCCAGAACTGCTTGAGCCGGCTCGCCCCGTCGACCTCGGCGGCCTCGTAGAGGTCCTTGGGGACGGACTGGAGGTCGGCGAGGATGAGGATCGCGAAGAAGGGGACACCGCGCCACAGGTCGGCGACCACGGCCGCCGGGAACACCGTCGAGGTGTCCGACAGCCAGCTGGTGCCGTAGGAGCCGATGCCCATGTCGGCGAGGTAGCGGGTGATGCCCGTCTGGGAGTTGAAGAGCAGCACCCAGATCACCGAGGTCAGCACGCCGGAGACGGCCCAGGGGGAGAAGACGAGGGCGCGTCCGAGCGCCCGCCCGACGAAGGTCTGGTTGACGATCAGGGCCAGGGCCAGGCCGAACAGCAACTGCAACCCGACCTCGACCACGACCCACTTGGCGCTGAAGGTCAGCGTGTCCCAGAACTGGGGGTCGTGCGAGAAGATCTGCGTGAAGTTGTCGAGGCCCGCGAAGCCGTTCCGCCACGGCTTGGTGGGGTTGTAGTTCCGCAGGCTGTAGTAGAAGACGCTGAGCACCGGGTAGGCGATGAAGCCCAGCATCAGCAGGGCGGCCGGGGCGATCAGCAGATAGGGGAGCCTGCGCGGCGTGGCGGAGGCACGGCGCCGCCGGGGTGGCGCGGGCGGTTTCGCCACGGCTGCGGCTTGGGCCATGACTGCTCTCCGTTCGCAGTGGGGGCTTTTGCAGGGGTCGTAGGAAGCGCTTGCTACATCCACATGGGTGAGGCGCTTCACCTCTCCGGACGGGTGGGTCAGCCGGCGTACGGGTCCGGCACCGTGCCCGGCCGGGCCAGGAACTCGAAGTCGCAGCCGGTGTCGGCCTGGGTGATCTGGTCGTGGTAGAGGGCGCCGTAACCGCGCTCGTAGCGCGTGGGCGGCGGCGTCCACGCGGCCCGGCGCCGCGCCAGCGCCTCGTCGTCCACGTGGAGATGCAGGGTGCGGGCCTCGACGTCCAGGGTGATCAGGTCGCCGGTGCGCACCAGCGCCAGCGGGCCGCCGACGTACGACTCGGGCGCCACGTGCAGCACGCAGGCGCCGTAACTGGTGCCGCTCATCCGGGCGTCGGAGATCCGCACCATGTCCCGCACGCCCTGCTTGAGCAGGTGGTCCGGGATCGGCAGCATGCCGTACTCGGGCATGCCCGGTCCGCCCTTGGGGCCGGCGTTGCGCAGCACGAGCACGCTGTCGGCGGTGATGCCGAGCGCGGGGTCGTCGACGGTGCGCTGCATGGTCCTGTAGTCGTCGAAGACGACCGCGGGTCCGGTGTGCTTCAGCAGGCGCGGTTCGGCGGCGATGTGCTTGATGACGGCGCCGTCCGGGCAGAGGTTGCCGCGCAGCACGGCGACCCCGCCCTCGCCCGCGACCGGGTTGTCCCGGGGGCGGATCACGTCGTCGTCGTGCACCTGAGCGTCGGCGATCTGCTCGCGCAGGGTGTCGTGGGAGACGGTCGGCCGGTCCAGGTGGAGCAGGTCCGTGATGCGGGAGAGAAAGCCGGGCAGGCCGCCCGCGAAGTGGAAGTCCTCCATGAGGTACCGCTCGCCGCCGGGGCGGACGTTCGCGAGGACCGGGACGGTGCGGGCGATGCGGTCGAAGTCGTCGAGGGTCAGCGTCACCCCGGCCCGGCCCGCCATGGCGATCAGGTGGATCACCGCGTTGGTGGAGCCGCCGAGGCCGAGAACTGTGGTGACGGCGTCCTCGAAGGCCTCACGGGTGAGGATCTCGGACAGCTTGCGGTCCTTGTGGACCAGTTCGACGATCGTCAGACCGGCCCGGGCCGCCATCCGGTCGTGCCCGGAGTCCACGGCGGGGATACTGGAGGCGCCGGGGACGGTGACGCCGAGGGCCTCGGCGGCGGCGGTGAGGGTGGAGGCCGTGCCCATCGTCATGCAGTGGCCGGGGGAACGGGCGAGTCCGCCCTCCAGTTCGGTCATCTCGCAGTCGCCGATCAGTCCGGCACGCTTGTCGTCCCAGTACTTCCACATGTCGGTGCCGGAGCCGAGGACCTCGCCCCGCCAGTGGCCGGGCAGCATGGGACCGGCCGGCACGAAGACGGTGGGCAGGTCGACGGAGGCGGCGCCCATGAGGAGGGCCGGTGTTGACTTGTCGCAGCCGCCCATCAGCACCGCGCCGTCGACCGGGTACGACCGCAGCAGCTCCTCGGTCTCCATCGCCAGCATGTTGCGGTAGAGCATCGGGGTGGGCTTCTGGAAGGTCTCGCTGAGGGTGGAGACCGGGAACTCCAGCGGGAAGCCGCCGGCCTGCCACACCCCGCGCTTGACGGCCTGGGCGCGGTCGCGCAGATGGACGTGGCAGGGGTTGATGTCGGACCAGGTGTTGAGGATCGCGACGACCGGCTTGCCCAGGTGTTCCTCGGGCAGGTAGCCGAGCTGACGGGTGCGGGCGCGGTGGCTGAAGGAGCGCAGGCCGTCGGTGCCGTACCACTGGTGGCTGCGCAGCTCCTCCGGGCGCTTGCGGGCGGTCATATCGACCACCCCGCGGCGATGGCCGCGACCTCGGCGCGCTCGTTCTCGGGCAGCGGCCGGCTCGGCGGGCGCACGTCCCGGCGGCACAGGCCGAGCGAGGCGAGGGCCTCCTTGACCACGGTGACGTTGTTGGCGGAGCCGCCCTCGGCGCGCAGCTCCTCGAAGCGGCGGATGCGCTCCCACACCTTCATCGCGGCCGGGTAGTCGCCGGCCCGCAGGGACTGGAGCATGTTCAGGGAGACGGCGGGGGCGACGTTGACCAGGCCGGAGGTGAAGCCGGTGGCGCCCGCGGAGAAGTAGGAGGGGGCGTACGGCTCGGCGAGCCCGGCGACCCATACGAAGCGGTAGAGTCCCGCGTCCCGGGCGAAGGCGGCGAACCGGGCCGCGTCCGGGACGGCGTACTTCACGCCGATCACGTTGGGGCAGGCGTCGGCGAGTTCGGCGAGGCGGGCGCCGGGCAGCTGGACGTTGCGGATGTAGGGGACGACGCCCAGCTCGGGCACGGCCTCCGCGATGGCGCGGTGGTAGTCGACCCAGCCGGCCTGGGAGACGTAGGGGTGGACGGGCTGGTGGACCATGACCATCGGCGCGCCCAGTTCGCGCGCGTGCCGGGCGGAGGCGACGGCGGTGGGCACGTCGTGACCGACCCCGACGAGGATGCTCGCGCGGTCCCCGGCCTCCTCGACGGTCAGTTCGGTGACCAGCCGCCGCTCCGGCGGGGTCAGGGCGTAGAACTCGCCGGTGTTGCCGCACGGGGTGAGGGTGGTGACGCCGCCGTCGAGGAGGCGGCGCAGCAGCGCCCGGTGGGTGTCCTGGTCGACGCGGCCGTCCTCGGCGAACGGGGTCACCGGGATCGCCACCACGTCGGCGAGGGCCGCCCGCTGGGTCGCGAACCGGGTGTCGTACGCGGTGGTGGTCATCGTCCGCCTTCCTCGTCGAGGACCTCGGGGAAGGCCCGGTGCACGAACGACGCGATGTGGGAGTGCAGGGCACGGGCCGCGCCGTCGGCGTCACCGGTCAGGGCGAGCCGCAGGATCTCCCGGTGCTCGGCGGCCTCCCGCTCCCAGGAGGGGTCGGCGGACCAGGCGACGGCGGAGACGAGGGCCGCCTGGTCGCGGACCTCGTCGAGCATCCGGCCGAGCAGCGGGTTGCCGCACGGCAGGTACAGCGCGCGGTGGAACTCGCGGTTGGCCAGAGAGCGTTCGGCGGTGTCGGCGGCCTCGTCGGCGCGGCGCAGCGCGTCCTGGGCGGCGTCCAACGAGGCCCCGCGCCGGACCGAGCGCTTCAGGGCCTCGGGCTCGAGCAGGAGCCGCA
Source organism: Streptomyces sp. NPDC003393 (assembly GCF_053589015.1). NCBI lineage: Bacteria > Bacillati > Actinomycetota > Actinomycetes > Kitasatosporales > Streptomycetaceae > Streptomyces > Streptomyces sp. NPDC003393. The sequence goes on from NZ_JBSFRB010000006.1 coordinate 22,470, forward strand.
CGTCGTAGACCTCGCGCGCCATGTCCGCGTCCACCATGCGCACCGTGGCGCCCTTGTACTGGCTCATCACCAGCAGCCCCGTGCCGGCCAGGGTCTTGAGCGCCTCGCGCACCGGGGTCTTGGACACCCCGAACTGTGCGGCGAGCTCCGTCTCGACCAGAGCCTGGCCCGGCGTCAACTGCCCAGTGAGGATGCGGCGTTTGATCTCCTCCAGCACGAACTGCGTGCGGGAGGGGATCGGGGTGGGCACAGAGGTCATGCGCGCCTCTCGGATCTCGCGTATCACGTCTCGTATATGACGTATGGAGTACGACGCGATGAAGGTAGGAGGGGCGCGATGTTTCGTCAATGCTTCTGACGAAGATGGGGGTGGAGGTTTCCGACAGGCGCGCCGGGCAGGGGTTTTCGGCGTGCTGCCGGCGCGCGCTGCCGGAAGACGGCTCCGGGCGGGGAGCGCGGACGCGTCGGAGGACCGGCTCGCGGGGCGGGTCGGGGCAGTCGCGGGCTCCAGCGCGGATCCCGGCCGCTCAGCCCCAGCGCGCGGTCCAGGGGCCTGGCGTCCTCGGGGACGGGCACCACGGGGCCCACGACACCACGGCCGCGGGCGAGGCCGTCGCCCGCCGCGGCGCGCAGGAAGCCGTACGCCGCCCGCAGCGCCGCCGGGTCCGGCGCGTACTCCTGAGCCGTGGCGCGCGCCAGGTCCCAGCCGTGGACCACCAGCTCGTCGGCGAGGACGGCGCCGGCGGTCGCGCCGGGCAGATCCACGCCGCCCGCGCGCGTCATGCCGGTCCAGGCGGCCGGGTCGCGCCAGGTGTCGGCGAGTGCCCCGGAACTCATCGCCCACCGCCGACCAAGGGGCGGCGGCACCCCGGCTTACGGCATCTGCCCCATCCGTAGGAGGGGGCCTTAGGACCACGATCGCCAGGCATGAGGACGATCGGGACGACCGAGTGGACGGTGCTCCGGGTGCTGCGGGACCGCGCGGCGGGGCTGTGCCTGGCGGCGGTGGTGATCTCGGGCTTCGGCTCGTCGGCGCTGTGGCTGGCCTGCGGGGTGTGGGTGAAGGACCTCACCGGCTCCGACGGGCTCGCCGCGCTGTGCCTGCTCGCGATGTGGGCGCCGACCCTGGCCGGACCGCTGCTGGGCACGCTCGCCGACCGCGTCCGCCGCAGGCCCCTGCTGATCGGGGCGAACCTTCTGCTCGCGGCCGTCCTGCCCGCCCTCCTCGGCGTCGACTCCCCCGGCCGCGTCTGGCTGCTGTACGCGGTCCTGCTGCTCTACGGCGCCACGGGCGTCGTGGAGGACGCGGCGGGGTCGGCGCTGGTCGCCTCGGCGGTCTCACCGTCGCTGCTCGGAGACTTCAACGGGCTGCGCACGGCCGCGACGGAGGGCATGAAGCTGGTCGCGCCGCTGGCGGGCGCGGGCCTGTACGCGGCGTACGGCGGTGGGTCGGTGGCCCTGCTGGACGCGGCCACGTTCGTGCTCGCCGCGATCCTGTACGCGCGGTTGCGCCTGCGCGAGGAGCCGCCGGTACGGCCGGCCCGCTCCTGGTGGGAGCAGACCGCCGACGGCGCCCGCCGGCTGTGGACGCACCCGCGGCTGCGGCCCCTGGTGCTGGCCGGGGGCGCCACGATGCTGTGCGCCGGCGTGAACGGGGCGCTGGTCTACGCGGTCGTCGACGCCCTCGGGCACGCCCCGGCGTACGCCGGGGTGCTGTACGCCGTCCAGGGCGCCGGGTCGGTCGCGGCCGGGCTGCTCTCGGGTGCGGGGCTGCGCGGCCTGGGCGGGCGTCGGTTCGCGGTGTACGGGATCGCTCTCACGGCGGTCGGGGTGGCCGTGCGGGCGGTGCCGTACGACCCGGCGGCCCTGGCCGGCGGTGCGGCGATCGGCGTGGGACTGCCGTGCGTGCTGATCGCCGCGTTCACCGCCGTGCAGCGCGAGACACCGGCCGAACTGGTCGGCCGGGTGGCCGCGACCGCCCACACGCTGGTCTTCGTGCCGAACGTCGTCGGTCTCGCGGCGGGCGCCGCACTGGTCGAGGTCGTCGACCAGCGCGCGCTGCTGATCCTGCTGGGTGCGGGACTGCTGGTGACGGCGGCAGCCCTGGCTCACAGCCCGGCGAGCCCCGAGCGCACCGCCGCCAGGTCGCCGTCCGACGCCAGTCCGACGTGATACAGGCGCAGTTCGGTCGCTCCGAGGTCGCGGGCGCGGTGGGCGTCCTGGGCCAGGGTGTGCGGTCGGCCGCCCATGCCGGAGACGACGGTCAGGTTGGCGGCGAGCACGGCGCCGGCGCGGTGGTGTTCGGCGAACGGGGTGAGCAGGCCCGCACCGCCCGTGCAGGGCACCACGACGCCGTCGGCGACGGACAGGATGTGGGCGGGGTCCACGCCGGCGTTGGCGCCGCAGTGGTAGGAGACCGGGTCGGCGTGCAGCAGCACCCGGAAGCCGGCGGGGGCCGCCGCGCGGACGGCGGCGACCGCCGCTTCCTGGAGGGTGCGGGCGGTGTCGTCGCGCCAGGCGCGGGTGACGGCCGCCATGGTCCCGCCGAGCAGTTTCTCGACGCCGGCCCAGCCCCCGTCGGAGGGCGCCGCGCCCCGCCAGACCGGTTCCAGGGCGGTGCGCACCGCGGCGGCCAGTTCCCCGGGGTCCAGGCCGCGTTCGCCGTAGCCCGCGCGGCAGGACCGGCAGAAACACAGGGACATCAAGTACTGCCCGGCCTCGCCGAGGGCGACGCCCACGGTCTTGTCGTGGGCGTGCAGATGGGCGAGCCCGTACCAGCCGAGGGACTCCAGTTCGGTGCCGCGCGCGCCGGGCCGCACGGCGGCCTCGGCGGCGAGGTCGACCAGGTAGGCGCGGGTGGCGGGCTGGGCGATGCACGGCGCCCACGGGTAGCGGTCGCCGTAGGCGTTGACGACCGAGGTGTCCGGGTGCTCGGCGCCGAGGCGGGAGTTGTGGGCGAGGACCACCCAGGTGTGCACGTCCAGGCCGGCCTCGGCGAGGGCCTCCGCCGCCTCGCCGTAGGCGTCCCCGGGCGCCCAGGCGCCGGCCGGGTGGGGCCGCAGCGTGCGGCCCGCCCAGCGGCCTCCGGGCGGATAGAGCACGGCGGCGTGCCCGGCGGTGACCACGCGGTGACGCGGGTGACGGGGGGTCAGGGCGCGGGTGGAGTGGTAGGCGGCGGCGAGCGTCACCTGCTCGGCGCCGAGCGCGGCGATGCGGGACGGTGCCGCCGGGTCGCCGACCACGTCCCAGGGGTAGACGAACGCCGACGTCCTCATGCCCGGCCCCCTTCCTCCGGCAGCAGCGCCTGGCCCCGCTCGATCAGGTGGGCGAGCTGCTTGACGTGGTCCTCGGCCGGTTCGTGCAGCGGCGGGCGCACCTCGCCCACGTCCAGTCCGCGCAGCCGTACGCCCGCCTTGACCAGGGAGACGGCGTAGCCCTTGCCCTGGGCGCGCAGTTCGACGAAGGGGCGGTAGAAGCCGTCCAGCAGTCGGTGCGCGGTGGCGTCGTCACCGTCGCGCAGCGCACGGTGGAAGGCGAGGGCGATCTCGGGGGCGAAGCAGAAGACGGCGGAGGAGTAGAGAGTGATGCCGATGCCGCGGTAGGCGAGCTGGGTCTGCTCGGCGGTGGGCAGGCCGTTGAAGTACAGGAAGTCGCCGGGGGCCTCGCTGCGGACCGCGCTGACGATGCGCTGCATGAGGTCCAGGTCGCCGACGCCGTCCTTGAGGCCGATGATCCCGTCGGTGCGGGCCAGTTCGACGGCCGTCGCGGGGGTGAAGACGGCGTTGTCGCGCTGGTAGACGATGACCGGCAGGGCGGTCGCGGCGGTCAGCTCGCGGTAGTGGCGCAGCAGTCCCTCCTGGCCGGCGACCACCAGGTAGGGGGGCATGGCGAGCAGCCCGTCCGCGCCGGCGGCCTCGGCCGCGCGGGCGTAGCGGACGGCGAGCGCCGTGCCGTACCCGGCGCCCGCCACGACCGGGACGCGCCCGTCGGCCGTCTCCACGGCCGCGCGCACGCAGGCCTCGAACTCCTCGGGGGTGAGCGCGTGGAACTCCCCGGTGCCGCAGCAGGCGAAGACGGCGGCGGCGCCCGCCTCGACGCCGCGGCGCACATGGGTGCGGTAGGCGTCGAGGTCGACGGAGCCGTCCGGGCCGTAGGCGGTGACGGGGAAGAACAGCGGCCCACTGGGGATGCTGAGTCGTTCGGCGAGTAGGGCTGACGGCACTGGCTCTCCCTAGAACAGGCGCTCACGTTTCTGATTAGTGTCCATATTCATGAACGATCCCACGCTAAAGGCCTCATCCTGGCCGGTCAAGCGCGCAAACCGGCAACACGGAGGCGGAATCCCCGCCCGCACGCCACACTTGACGCCATGCGACCCTCATCCCTAGCGTGTCCACGCATGTGAATGCCGTCTATGCATGCGGTCCGGCGACTGAAGGAGATCCGAGGATGCCCGCTCCCCGCACCGTTCTGCTCACCGGCGCCGCCGGCGGGCTCGGCACCCTGATGCGGGACCTGCTGCCCGAGTACGGCTACACGCTGCGCCTCCTCGACGTCCGGCCGATCGAGGACGCGCCGGACGCGATCACCGCGGACCTCTCGGACCGGGCGGCCCTGCGCGAGGCCGTCCGGGGCGTCGACGCGATCATCCACCTCGCGGGCATCTCCCTGGAAGCCCCGTTCGAGAAGATCCTCCGGGCCAACATCGAGGGGACGTACAACCTCTACGAGGCGGCCCGCGAGGAGGGCGTGGGCCGGATCGTCTTCGCCTCCTCCAACCACGCCGTCGGCCACACCCCCCGCCCCCGGGGCGACGACCCGCTGATCCCCGTCGACACCCCGCGCCGCCCCGACACCTTCTACGGCCTGTCGAAGTCGTTCGGCGAGGACCTGGCCCAGCTCTACTGGGACCGGCACGGCCTGGAGACCGTCTCGGTGCGCATCGGCTCCTGCTTCCCCGAGCCGACCAGCGTGCGCATGCTCTCGCTGTGGATGAGCCCCGCCGACGGCGCCCGCCTCTTCCACGCGGCCCTGACCGCCGAGCACGTCGGCCACACCGTCGTCCACGGCTCCTCCGCCAACACCCGTCTGTGGTGGGACCTCACCAGCGCGCGGGCGCTGGGCTACGAGCCGCAGGACGACTCCGAGCCGTACGCCGAGAAGCTGATCGCCGAGCAGGGCGAGCTCGACCCGGACAACCCGGCGCACACCCGCCTCGGCGGCCACTTCGTGACCGACCCGCCGATCTGGCCGTACTGAACCGACCGGCCGAACCGACCGGGCCGAACCGGCCGGAAACGATCGTTCGCGGGGGCGGGCGGGCACCGAACGGGCCCGCCCGCCCCCGCATTCGGGCACCCCGCCTGCCCGATCTCACGCCCCCACGCACAGCCACGCAGGTCCGCGCCGGGCACTCCGCTTGGCAAACGGGCACATACGGGCAGCATCGGGCGGGCAAGAGGCCTGGTCAGTGCCGCGCGCCGGAGGTAGAACTTCCCCCACGGCCCGATCGGGCCCGAACGGGCAGTGAGCACGGAAGCAGGTGCGGCGATGACGGCGAACACCGCGAGATCGGCAGAAGAACGCCAACGCGAGATCGTGCGGGTCGCACGCGCCACGGGCTCCGTCGACGTCACCGCGCTCGCCGCCGAACTGGGCGTGGCCAAGGAGACCGTACGGCGGGATCTGCGCGCCCTGGAGGACCACGGCCTGGTCCGCCGCACGCACGGCGGGGCCTATCCCGTGGAGAGCGCCGGATTCGAGACGACCCTCGCCTTCCGCGCCACCAGCCATGTGCCCGAGAAGCGCCGGATCGCGGCCGCCGCGGCCGACCTGCTCGGGGACGCCGAGACGGTCTTCGTCGACGAGGGCTTCACCCCGCAGCTCATCGCCGAGGCCCTGCCCAGGCACCGGCGGCTGACCGTGGTCACCGCGTCCCTGCCGGTCGCGGGCGCCCTCGCCGAGGCCGAGGGCATCTCCGTGCTGCTGCTCGGCGGCCGGGTCCGCTCCGGCACCCTCGCCACCGTGGACCACTGGACGACGAAGATGCTGGCCGGCTTCGTCATCGACCTCGCCTACATCGGCGCCAACGGCATCTCCCGCGAGCACGGCCTGACCACCCCCGATCCGGCCGTCAGCGAGGTGAAGGCGCAGGCCATCCGGGCCGCGCGCCGCACGGTGTTCGTGGGCGTGCACACCAAGTTCGGCGCGGTCAGCTTCTGCCGGTTCGCCGAGATCGAGGCGCTGGAGACGATCGTCACCAGCACACTGCTGCCGTCGGCCGAGGCCCACCGCTACTGCCTGCTGGGACCGCAGGTCATCCGCGTCTGAACCACCCGAACACCGCCCCCAACAGTTTCCGTAACGGCACGCCGACACCGCGTGCGCCCGTTATCTTCCCATACGTCCAGGAGCACTCCATGCGACCCCAGAGCCGACGAAGCCCCCGCGCCCTGCTTGCGGTGGCCGCCGTAGGAACGCTGATCACCCCCCTGCTCGCCGCCTGCTCGGGCGCCGGCGCCGGCGGCGGATCCTCCTCCCGCTCCATCAACGTCCTGATGGTGAACAACCCTCAGATGGTCGAGCTGCAGAAGCTCACCGCGGACAACTTCACCAAGGACACCGGGATCACGGTGCACTTCACCGTCCTGCCCGAGAACGACGTCCGGGACAAGATCAGCCAGGACTTCGCCAACCAGGCGGGTCAGTACGACGTCGCCACGCTGAGCAACTACGAGATCCCGATCTACGCCAAGAACGGCTGGCTCCACTCGATGGACTCGTACGTGAAGCAGGACACCGCCTTCGACCAGCAGGACATACTCCAGCCGATGCGGCAGGCCCTGACCGCGGCGGACGGCAAGCTCTACGGCGAGCCCTTCTACGGCGAGTCCTCCTTCCTGATGTACCGCAAGGACGTCTTCGCCAAGAAGGGGCTGACCATGCCGCCCAAGCCCACCTGGCAGCAGGTCGCCGACCTGGCCGCCAAGGCGGACGGCGCCGAGCCCGGTATGAAGGGCATCTGTCTGCGCGGGCTGCCCGGCTGGGGCGAGATGCTGGCTCCGCTGACCACGGTGGTCAACACCTTCGGCGGCACGTGGTTCGACAAGGACTGGAAGGCGCAGCTGGACGCCCCCGAGTTCAAGAAGGCCACTCAGTTCTATGTCGACCTGGTCCGCAAGCACGGGGAGTCCGGCGCCCCGCAGGCCGGCTTCGCCGAGTGCCTGAACGACATGACCCAGGGCAAGACGGCCATGTGGTACGACGCCACGTCCGGCGCCGGTTCGCTGGAGGCCTCCGGCTCCCCGGTCAAGGGCAAGATCGGCTATGTCCCGGCCCCGGTCGAGAAGACCACCAGCTCCGGCTGGCTCTACACCTGGGCCTGGGGCATCCAGAAGGCGTCCAAGCACGCCGACGACGCCTGGAAGTTCATCTCCTGGGCGTCCGGCAAGGACTACGAGAAGCTCGTGGGCGAGAAGGCGGGCTGGGCCAACGTGCCGGCCGGCAAGCGCAGCTCGACGTACGACATCCCGGAGTACCGCGAGGAGGCGGCCGCCTTCGCGGACGTCACCCGGGACGCCATCGCCGGTGCCAAGCCGAACGACCCGGGTGTGCAGCCCCGTCCCGCGCCCGGCATCCAGTTCGTCGACATCCCCGAGTTCACCGATCTCGGCACCAAGGTCTCGCAGGAGCTCAGCTCCGCCGTCGCGGGCCGCCAGTCCGTGGACAGCGCACTGAAGAAGTCGCAGCGGCTCGCCGAGGCCGTCGGCAAGAAGTACGAGGGATCATGACCGCCACCACCTCCGCCCGGGTCGCCTCCGCCGCCGCGCGGCCGGCGACCCGGCCCCCGAACCGTATGCGCGCCTGGGCCGTCCGGGCCCCCCTGCTGCCGGCCCTGGTCTTCATGATCGTGGTGACCCAGCTGCCGTTCGTGGCGACCCTGGTGATCTCGTTCTTCGACTGGAACGCCCTGTACCCGAAGGACCGTCACTTCACCGGCGTCGACAACTACCGCCAGGTGCTGACCGACCCGGACCTGCGCCATTCGGTCTGGACGACGGTCCTGCTGACGGTCACCGTGGTCCTGGCCAGCCTGATCCTGGGCCTTGCCGTCGCACTGCTGCTCAACCGCAGGTTCCCCGGCCGCGGCCTGGTCCGCACCCTGATGATCGCCCCGTTCCTGATCGTCCCGGTGGCCGCCGCCCTGCTCTGGAAGCATGTGCTCTACAACCCCGAATACGGCCTGCTCAACGGGTTGCTGCACTATGTCGGCGGCCCTCAGCCGGACTGGATCTCCGACTCTCCGCTGCTCGCGGTCGAGGCCTCGCTGGTGTGGCAGTGGACGCCGTTCATGATGCTGATCCTGCTGGCCGGCCTGCAGAGCCGCGACAACGAGCAGTTGGAGGCCGCACGGGTGGACGGCGCCAACGACTGGCAGGTCTTCCGCCACCTGACGCTCCCCCACCTGCGCCGCTACCTCGAACTCGGGGCGCTGCTGGGCTCGATCTACATCGTCCAGAACTTCGACGCGGTCTTCACCATCACCTCCGGCGGCCTGGGCACCGCCAACCTCCCCTACACCGTCTACCAGAGCTTCTACCAGGCGCACGAGAACGGCCTCGCCTCGGCCGCGGGCGTCCTGGTGGTCATCGGCTCGATCGTCATCGCGACCTTCGCGCTGCGCGTGGTGTCGTCCCTGTTCCGCGAGGAGGTGTCCCGCGCATGAGCACGCTCGCAGCACAGCCGGCGCCCGTCCGTCGGCGCCGTCGCGGCGGAGCGGGGCTCGGTCTGGTCGCCTGGCTGGTCGGGCTGCTGTTCTTCCTGCCCGTCGCCTGGATGGCCCTGACCTCCCTGCACTCCGAGGCGGACGCCGCCACGAACCCACCCTCCTTCGGCGCCTCACTGACCCTGGACAGCTACCGCGAGTTCTTCGGCGCGGGCGGCGGCGCGAACCCCTGGCCGGCACTGATCAACTCGGTCACGGCGTCGGTGGCCTCCACCCTGTTCGTGCTCCTGCTGGCCCTCCCGGCGGCCTACGCGCTCTCCATCCGCCCGGTGAAGAAGTGGACCGACGTCCTGTTCTTCTTCCTGTCCACCAAGATGCTGCCGGTGGTGGCGGGCCTGCTGCCCATCTACCTGTTCGCCAAGAACGCCGGGATGCTCGACAACATCTGGCTGCTGGTCATCCTCTACACCTCCATGAACCTGCCGATCGCGGTGTGGATGATGCAGTCCTTCCTCGCCGAGGTGCCGGTCGCGGTGATCGAGGCGGCGCGGATCGACGGTGCCCGGCTGCCGACGATCCTCGCCCGCGTGGTGGCGCCGATCGCGCTTCCCGGCATCGCGGCGACCGCCCTGATCTGCTTCATCTTCAGCTGGAACGAACTTCTGTTCGCCCGGGTCCTGACGGGCGTGGTGGCCCAGACCGCCCCCGTCTTCCTGACCGGTTTCATCACCAGCCAGGGCCTGTTCCTGGCCAAGGTGTGCGCCGCGTCGCTCGTCATCTCCCTGCCGGTGCTCGCCGCGGGATTCGCCGCCCAGGACAAACTCGTCCAGGGCCTGTCGCTTGGAGCCGTGAAATGAAGGCCGCCGTCATCGAGTCCGTGGGCCGCGCCGTCGTCACCGAGGTCCCGGACCCGACGCCCGGTCCGCGCGAGGTCGTCGTGGAGGTCGCCGCCTGCGGCCTGTGCGGAACGGACCTGCACATCCTCCAGGGCGAGTTCGCGCCCAAGCTGCCGATCGTGCCGGGACACGAGTTCGCCGGCGCGGTGGTCGGCGTCGGCGCCCAGGTCACGGAGGTCTCGGTCGGCGACCGGGTGGCGGTGGACCCGTCCCTGTACTGCTACGAATGCCGGTACTGCCGCGTCGGCCACAACAACCTGTGCGAGCGCTGGGCGGCGATCGGCGTGACGACGGCGGGCGGCGCCGCCCAGTACGCGGTCGCCCCCGTGGCCAACTGCGTCAAGCTGCCGGAGCACGTCCGCACCGAGGACGCCGCGCTGGTGGAACCGCTGTCCTGCGCGGTGCGCGGCTACGACGTGCTCCAGGCACGGCTCGGCGCGCACGTCCTGATCTACGGCTCCGGGACGATGGGCCTGATGATGCTGGAGCTGGCCAAGCGGACGGGCGCGGCGAGCGTGGACGTCGTGGACCTCAACCCGGCCCGGCTCGAGACGGCCCGGCGGCTGGGCGTGTCGGCGTCGGCCGCGAGCGCCGACGAACTGGACCGCCCGCAGGGCTGGGACGTGGTGGTCGACGCGACCGGCAACGCGGCGGCCATCCAGGACGGCCTGGACCGGGTGGCGAAGGCCGGCACCTTCCTCCAGTTCGGCGTCGCCGACTACGCCACGCGGGTGAAGATCGACCCGTACCGCATCTACAACCAGGAGATCACCATCACCGGCTCCATGGCCGTACTGCACAGCTTCGAACGCGCGGCGGAGCTGTTCGCGAACGGGGTGCTGGACCCGGAGGTCTTCATCAGCGACCGGATCCCGCTGGACCGCTACCCCCAGGCGCTGGAGCAGTTCGCGGCGGGCGTGGGACGGAAGATCGTCGTGGTGCCGTAGCGCGCGGCGGCGGGGGCGCACCGCCCGTCCGGCGGCCGGAGGCACGGTGCGTCACCCGTCCGGCGGCCGGGACACGGCGCGTCACCCGTTCGCCGGGCCCCGGCGTCAGGTAAGGGAACGGTAAAGCGCCCCCGCTCGTTATCCCCACATGACCGCTATGACCCCCGGCTCGAACATCCCCCTCGCCGCCGCCCGCGTCTCGGTGGACGTGGCCGCTCCGGTGCGACTGGACGTCTCGAGCCTGCTGCTCACCGCCGACGGCAAGGTGCGCTCCGACGAGGACTTCATCTTCTACAACCAGCCGTCGGGCCCCGGCGTGACCTACCGCTCGGGCGGCGGCACCGCGCCCGACGCGATCACCGTCGACACCACGGCCGTGCCGCCCGGCATCGAGAAGATCGTCGTCACCGCCAGCCCGGACGCCGCGGGCCAGACCTTCCAGGGCATCGAGCCGACGGCCACGATCCGCAACGCGGACGACCAGAGCGTCCTGGCCACGTTCACGCCCCCGCGGCTCGGCTCCGAGACGGCGCTGGTGGTCGTGGAGATCTACCTGCGCAACGGCCAGTGGAAGGCGCGGGCCGTCGGCCAGGGGTACGCCGACGGGCTCGCGGGCATCGCGACCGACTTCGGCGTGACGGTGGACGAACCGGCGCCGGCCCCCGCGGCCCCGCAGCAGCCGGTCGCGCCGCCGCACCCGGGCACGCCGCCGCAGCCGATGGCACCGCCGCCGCCCGCCATGCAGCCGCAGGTCACCCCGCAGGCCCCGCCCGCTCCCCCGGCCCCGCCGGCCGCCGCCGCTCCCGCGCCCGGCACCGGCAAGGTCAACCTCGACAAGGGCCGCGTCAGTCTCCAGAAGAACCAGACCGTGTCCCTGGTCAAGGGCGGCCGCCCGCTGCTGACGCAGGTGAAGATGGGCCTCGGCTGGGAGCCCGCGTTCCGCGGCGCCGACATCGACCTGGACGCCTCCGTCATCGCCTACGGCCCGCAGCGCAACCACATCGACAGCTGCTACTTCGGCAAGCTGTCCATCCTGAACGGCGCGGTCAAGCACTCCGGTGACAACCTCACGGGCGAGGGCGCCGGCGACGACGAGGTGATCACGGTCGACCTCGGACGCCTCCCCCAGGAGGTCACCGGTCTGGTCTTCACGGTCAACTCCTTCTCCGGCCAGAAGTTCACCGAGGTCGCCAAGGCCTACTGCCGCCTGATGGACGCCACCAGCGGCGAGGAACTGGTGCGCTTCGACCTCACCCACGCCGAGGCCCAGACCGGCGTGATGATGGCCAAGCTGATCCGTCAGTTCTCCGGCGAGTGGGATATGACGGCCATGGGCGCCTTCGTCAAGGCGCGCACCGTGCGCAACATGGTGAAGCCGGCGGCCCAGGCGCTGTAGACCCTGCCCGCACGACGGCCGGGGCGCCCCTGTCAGCGGGGCGTCCCCACCCCCTCCATCAGCAGGGACAGATACCGGCGGATCTGCCTGCCCTGCCCGTCCGCCAGCTCGGCGGCCGTCGCCACCCCGTGCGCCAGCCGCAGCAGTTCCACCGGCTCGACGTCGGCGCGCAGGGCACCGTCCCGCCGGGCCGCCTCCACCATCCGGGTCGCGGCGCCCTTGATCGAGGTGGCGCAGGCGGTGACCGCGCCGGGTGAGCCGTCCGTGACCGCCGACCCGAGCAGCGCCTTCAGGCCGCGCACCTGGATCGAGCCCACGCACAGCTCGTACAGCCACTCCGTCAGGGCCTCGCCCGGAGCCCGGCCGGCCGCGAGCTCGTCCGCGCGGGCGGCGATCGCCTCGATCCGGTCGACGTACGCGGCCTCCAGCAACGCCCGTCGGTTCGGGAAGTGCCGGTACAGCGTGCCGGAACCGACCCCGGCCCGCTTGGCGATCTCGTCGAGCGACGCGTTCTCCCCCTGTTCGGCGAAGGCTTCCGCCGCCACCTCCAGCAACCGCTCGTAGTTGCGGCGAGCGTCCGCGCGCATGGGCCTGACCCGCGTCATCGAGACACTCCTTGCGAACCGGAGACCATCTCCGTATGTTAACGGGCACCAAGCGGAGACCGTCCCCGGTTGCCTGATCCCGGTTGTCAGTCCTCCGTTGTCCGCACCGTCCGCCGAACGGAGTCAGGCCATGTCCACCTCTGCCCCACCTGACCCCGGCCCGCGCGGCGTACTGGCCCGCTACCGCCGCGCGATCCTCGACAAGTCCGCCGACGACCTCGCCGACCTCTACGCGCCGGACGCGGTGCACGAGTTCCCCTTCCGCTTCCCTGGCCTGCCCGCGCGCTACCAGGGGCGCGAAGAGGTACGCGCGGGCTACCGGGCGTTGTGGGGCGCGAGCCCCGCACGTGCGGAGAGCATCCGCGAGGTCGCGGTGCACGAGTCCACCGACCCGGAGGTGATCACCGTCGAGCAGACCGTCGCCGGGACCGTGACCACCACCGGCGCCCCCTTCGAGATCCCGGGCCTGCTGGTGATGCGGGTCCGCGACGGCCTGCTCGTCCACGTCCGCGACTACATGGACGGCCTCGCGGTGACCGGCGCGCGGCCGCGATGACCCGGCTGCCGGAACGTCACACGACATCCGGCGGCCGGGCCGTCGACCGCACCCGGCGGCGCGGCCGTCAGACCGCCCACGGCCAGTCGGCGTGCCGTGCCGTCTCCAGCAACGGGACCATCCGGAAGGCGGCGTCCGAGAGTCCGCCGAACACATGGCGGTTGCCCATCCCCGACGGGCCGTGGCCGGCCCGGTAGCCCCCGAGGTTCCAGGTGTAGACCGGGATGTGCGCCGGGACCTGGGCCGTCGGGTCGCCGTGGCGGTTCGGGGCGTACTGCTCGTCGGTGACGATCAGTACCCGGTCGTGCTTGCGGTAGTGCCGGCGCACCGCCTCGGTGGTGTCGGTGCCGCCCAGGTTGCCGAATCGGTCCAGCACCTTCAGCACGGACTCGCCCTTGCGGAACGTGACCGCGTTGCTGGTGGTGCCGAACTCGACCAGATCGGCGTCCGCGGCGCGCAGCGCCAGCGCGGTCCCGAAGATGGCCGCCGCGTCGGCCCGGTCGAGCTGCGAGCGCTCGGACACCTGCGACCAGAACATCGAACCCGAGCGGTCGACCAGGACGAGCGTCCGGCCCGGCAGCGCCGGCACGTTGGCCAGCGAGTGGGCGAGCGCCTGCTCCAGCGGGTAGGACCAGCGCAGCGACGGGGCGTGCCGGTGGGCGGCCAGGTAGCGGAAGGGGAACTGCCGTGAGCGGGCCACCTGCCGCGGGTCGCTGATCTTCGCCGCGACCCGCGCGGCGACCTCGTCCGAGACCCCGGCCTCGTCGAAGTTCCGCAGGTTGCGCACCAGTGCCATCGCACCCATGGACGGGATCACGGACTCCCAGGCCGCCTTGTCCATCGGGCCCTGGAGCCAGCCGGCCAGCGCCTCCCAGGTGATCCCGGCCGCGGCCAGCCGCTCGGCGCCGCCGGGCGCGGTGACGACCGCCCGGCGCCGCTCGACGGGCAGCGCCATCAGCTCGCGATGCGCGGCCGGCACCGGGACGGACTCGGGCGGCACGGCGGACTCGGGGTGGTGCCGCCGGTCGAGGGCGTACCGGAACAGCTCGCCCTGCCACGGCTTGTCCGGGTCCGGCGAGGCGTGCACCAGGTTGAGGATGTCGCCGAAGCGGTAGCCCTTGGACGCGGTGTCGTACTTCAGCAGCGACGTGGCGTGGTACAGCCGCCGTACGGCATCGGCGATGCCGCGCTTGACGGGCTTGGGCACGGCACGGCCGTAGGTCGCCGTCCAGTAGGCGAGCAGCTCGCCGGGCTCGTCCGGCGCTGGAGCACGCTGTCGACGACCTGCCGGTTGGACGGGCCGTCGGTCGTGCCCGCCGCCAGCCGTGCGTGGACGTACTCGGCGGCGCCCACGATCGCGGCCGTCCGCATGTTGCCCTCGCCTCGCAGCCAGCCGAGCAGGCCGGCCGTCCAGGACGGGTCGGCGACGGCGAGCTCGCGCACGAGCGTCGCGAACCGGTCGTCGCGGTCGGCGCCGGACTCGTAGAAAGTCTGCTGGGAGACCATGTTCGAGATCGCGAGCAGAAAGAGCTCCGAGCGCGCGTCACGCTCGTGGCCCCGGCCGCCCTCGTAGGTGCGCAGCACGCGGCCCGTGAGGTGACCCGCGAGGTGGGCTGCGGCTTGGTGGCCCTGGAGTTGAATCGCGCCATGTTGAATTCCCCCGAATTCGTCGGCGACGTGAGACGTCGCGTGGTGGGAGGAGGCGCGGCGGAAGGAGGGTGCCCGAGATCAGGGGTCGGCGACGGACTTTGTGTCAGATGCTCTTCCGATTGAGCTACACCGACCCGAAGTCGATGACGGGGTTCGAACCCGCAACCGTCCGATCCGAGGAAGTAACCGTTGCCTGCGCACCGGGCACCCACCATGAGCCGCGCCTCCCGAGATCAGGTCGGCGGCGGCTGTTTTTCGTTCCTTGGAAGGGAAGGAGCCGTCGCCCGCGCACCGGGAGGTGCGTGAAGTCTTCGGTGTCCAGAGATCGAGGGCGGCTGAACCGACGGTCGGTGCTCTGCCACTGAGCTACACCGGCATGTCGAGCCGGTGGCGGGATTCGAACCCGCGGCCTCCCCATGAAGAGTGGAAGTAGGTCCTGCCTGTCGCACCTGGACGTGCATCACTCTATGAGGGGGCCGCGGGACGGGCGAGCTAATTAATCTCCGGTCGTCACAAGGGTGTTCAGCCGCGCTTCTGGCGCTTCCACGGACCGCTGACGGCCAGCATGATGCCGGGGGTCTGGATGTTGGCGAACAGGGTCTTTCCGTCGGGCGAGAAGGTGACGCCGGTGAATTCGCTGTACTCGGGGTCCTCCTCGGTGCCGATGTTCAGTTCGTTGCGGGCGATGGGGTAGGTGCGGCCGCTCTCGGTGGCGCCGAACAGGTGCTGGACGCCTTCGCCGTCCTCGGCGATGACGAGGCCGCCGTAAGGGGAGACGGTGATGTTGTCCGGGCCGTCGAAGGCGCCGTCCTTCGCCGGGTCGGGGTTGACGCCGAGCAGCACCTTCAGGGTGAGGGTGCGGCGCTTGGGCTCGTAGAACCAGACCTGGCCGTCGTGCTGGACGGGGCTCTCCTCGCGGGCGAAGGACGAGACGACGTAGGCTCCGCCGTCACCCCACCACATGCCCTCCAGCTTGCGGGCGCGGGTGATCTCGCCGTCCTTGAACTGCTTGCGGGTGGAGACCTGCCGGGCATCCCGGTCGGGGACGTCCACCCAGTCGACGCCGTAGACCGTGCCGATCTTCGTGGCGCGGGAGAGGTCGTCCACGAACTTGCCACCGGAGTCGAAGCACTTGAACGCCTGGAGGACGCCCGCGTCGTCGGCGAGGGTGCGCAGCTTGCCGCGGCCGTGGTGGAAGCCCTTCGGCGGGGTCCAGCGGTAGAGCAGGCCGTTGGGGCCCGAGGCGTCCTCGGTGAGGTACGCGTGCCCGTGCTTGGGGTCGATGACGACCGCCTCGTGGGCGTAGCGGCCGAAGGCCTTGATCGGCTTGGGGTCGCGGTTGGCCCGGTGGTCCTCCGGGTCGACCTCGAAGACGTAGCCGTGGTCCTTGGTGAAGCCGTTCTTGCCGGCCTTGTCCTCGGTCTCCTCGCAGCTCAGCCAGGTGCCCCACGGGGTGCTGCCGCCCGCGCAGTTGGTGGAGGTGCCGGCGATGCCGACCCACTCGGCGACCTCGCCGCCGCGGCGGACCTCGACGACGGTGCAGCCGCCGGCCGCCGCCGGGTCGTAGACCAGGCCCTCGGTGAGCGGCACCGGGTGCGGCCACTCGGCGCGGGCGCCGGCGAGCTCGTGGTTGTTGACCAGCAGGACGGCGTCGCGGGGGCCGCGGAAGGTGGCGGTGCCGTCGTGGTTGGACGGCGTGAACTCGCCGGACTCCAGCTTGGTCTTGCCGCTGTAGGTGATGATCTTGTAGGAGAAGCCGGCGGGCAGCGCGAGGATGCCCTTCGGGTCGGCGATCAACGGGCCGTAGCCGACGCCGGGGTGACCACCGCGCGCCGACTCCGCCGCGTCGCTGTCGATGTCCGTGGCGGCAAGGGCGTTCGGCGCGGTGGCGAGCGCGCCGACGCTGCCTGCCAGCGCGATGCCGGCACCGGTGATCGCGCTTCTCCTGGTGAAGTCCCTGCGGGTGAGCGACATGGTGTGTGTGTCTCCTGAGACGGTGGAAGCTGCCGTGGGGGGTGACGGGCCTCGGTTCGGCGCAACCGTCCCGCCCGTGTCTGAACCACGGCTGAACACCGGTCGACGTCACCGGACTCCGTTCATGAATCCGTGTGCGCGACCCCATGGAAGATCCACGTCACTCGCCGGGCACATCCGTGCCCGGCCCGGCAGCTTCCCAGTACCGGCGCGACCGCGTCCGAGGACCGCCGGCCCGACGCGCGCCCCCGGTATCGGCCCGACGGCGTCCCGGACTGGCCTCCCGCGGCCCGGACGGCGGGCCTCCCGGCCGGCACCGGCCCGGACGGGCCTCCGGCATCGGCCCTCAGCGTCCCAGCACTGGCCGACAGCGTCCCGGTACCGGCCCTCAGCGTCCCAGCACTGGCCGGCAGCGTCCGGTACCGGCCCGGCGGCGTCCGCCGGGCCACCGGCGTCCCGGCGCCGGGCCGAAGGGGCGGCGGTCAGTCCCCGTGCGCCGACCGTGCCTTGAAGGCCGCCTTGCGGGCCTCCTTGGCGATCTTCTTGTCCGGGTGCAGCCGTCCCATCGCCTCCAGGACGTCCGCCGTCCGCGGGTGGTTCACCCGCCAGGCCGCAGCGAAGAACCCGCTGTGCTGCTCGGCGAGGCCCTGCACCAGGGCGTGCAGCTCCTCGGAGTCCCCCTCGGCCGCCAGCTGCGCGGCCACGGTGTCGATGGTGAGCCAGAAGACCATGTCCTGGGACGGCGGCGGTACGTCGGGCAGGCCCCGCTCGGTCAGCCAGACCCGGGCCAGCCCGCCCAGTTCGGCGTCGTCGAGCACCTCGCGCAGCGCCGGTTCGGCCGCGGCGCCCACCAGGGACAGCGCCTGCTGGCAGCGCAGCCGCCGCAGCGGGGCACCGGCGTCCGCGCCGCGTGCCGCGGCGAGCAACTCGCGTGCGGCGGCGAGGGGTTCGCGGCGTGCCAGCCAGTGCTCGGTCTCGGCGTGGGTGGCGGCGGGCGGGTAGCCGGCGGTGCCGTCGAGCAGTGCGTCCGCCCCCTTGTCCGCCAGGTCGCCGACCGCCGGGGCCTCATGGCCGGTCTCCAGCAGCCGGGCCCGCACCCCGTACAGTCCGAGCGGGGTCAGTCGCACCATGCCGTAGCGGGTGACGTCCACCTCGTCCTCGGGGGCCGCAGGGTCGGCGGCGAAATCCTCGGTGGGCTCGGCGTCCGCCAGCAGCGCCTCGTCCACCGGCCGGTACTCCACCAGTCCGGCCGGTTCCAGCAGCCGGAACTGGTCGTCCAGCCGCATCATGGCATCGGAGACCTGTTCCAGCATGTCGTTGGTGGGCTCGGCGACGTCACTGGGAACGATCATGGAGGCGGCCAGCGCGGGCAGCGGCACCGGGCCGCCGGCGGGGCCGTACTCGCCGGCGGTGAGCAGATAGAGGTTGGCGAGCACGCCGTCCAGGAACTCCGCCTCGGCCTCGGGGTCCCAGCCGAGCGCGGAGAGGTCGAGGGCGCCCTCGTCCATCGCGTCGACCAACCCGTCCAGGTCGGGCACGCCCGCGTCGGCCAGCACGGCCTCCAGCGCGGTCAGCCACACCCCGAGCACGTCCTGCGGTGAGCCGCCGGTGAGCAGGCGCAGCGCGGCGCCGGCGGCGACGGTGCCCTCGTCCTCGTCGGTGATCTCCACGAGCCCGGTGTCGACGGCGATCCGCCAGGCCTCGCTCGCCAGCGCGGCGGCGTCGTCCCCGGTCAGACCCAGCATCCCGGCCGCCTCGGGCAGTTGCTCCTCGGCCAGCGCGCCGCCGGCGTCGACCCGGGTGGCGGGCCCGGCCCAGCGGGCGAGCCGGGCGGCGCGCGAGAGCAGGGGGGTGGCGAGGGCGTCCCGGGCCAGTTCCGGTTCGGAAGCGAGCCGCACCGGCGGCAACGGGGACCTGTCTGACATCGGCTGGTTCTCCTAGCGGGCCTGAGGGCCTGGACGTGGGCGGCCTGAGGGCCTGACGACTCAACCGCTCAGCCTAGACGGATTTCCCCCCATGCCGCCCGGTTCATCTGGTCGCGGGCGGCCGCACATGGCCGAAACCTTGACAACCGCTGGCGCCAGGCAGGAGATTGACGCGCGTAGACGTTCGGGGGGACCCGGAAGCAGTCGGGCCGCGAGCTCGCGGTGGCGACCTACAACGTCGAGAACCTCGACCCGTCGGACACCACGTTCGGCCGGCACGCCTCCGCGATCGTGAACAACCTCCGGTCGCCCGACATCGTGTCGCTGGAGGAGATCCAGGACGACACCGGCGCCGAGGACGACGGCACCGTCGACGCGAGTGAGACCGTGAACAAGCTGATCGACGCGATCGTCGCGGCGGGCGGCCCGAGCTACGACTGGCGCGGGATCGACCCGGTCAACGACGAGGACGGCGGCGAGCCGGGCGGCAACATCCGCCAGGTCTTCCTCTTCGACCCGCGGCGGGTGACCTTCGTGGACCGCCCGGGCGGCGACTCCACCACCGCCGTCGGTGTGACCAAGGTGCACGGCAAGGCCCGGCTGACCGCTTCCCCGGGCCGTGTCGACCCGGCCGACGCGGCCTGGAGCGACAGCCGCAAGCCACTGGCCGGCGAGTTCGTCTTCCGCGGCAGGACGGTCTTCGTGATCGCCAACCATCTCAACTCCAAGGGCGGCGACCAGGGCCTGACCGCGCAGTACCAGCCGCCGGTGCGCAGCTCCGAGATCCAGCGCCACGCCCAGGCGGCCGTGCTGAACGCGTTCGTCAAGGACATCCTGTCCGTGCAGAAGAACGCGAACGTCATCGTTCTCGGCGACATGAACGACTTCGAGTTCTCCGGCACCGCGAAGATCCTGGAGGGTGACGGCGAGCTGTGGTCGGCGATCAAGTCGCTGCCGAAGAGCGAGCGTTACACCTACGACTATCAGGGCGACCAGCAGGTCCTGGACCAGATTCTGATCAGCCCGGCGATCCGGCGCGGCGGCGGCTTCGAGTACGACAGCGTGCACATCAACTCGGAGTTCCACGACCAGATCAGCGACCACGACCCGCAGGTGCTGCGGTTCCGCCCGTAGGGGCGCGCCGGTTCGGGACCGGCTGAACGGCGCGTCGGGTTCAGGACCGGCTGAACACGCCGTTCAGCCAGTCCTGCCAGGCGGCCTCGCACTCCTTGATGTCGGCCTCCGGCGTGAAGTCGTGCAGGGAGATGCCGACCCGGTGCCCCCAGTGGTTGCGCCCGAAGACGCGGGTGAGGCCCCGGTCCGTGCGCAGCCCGATGAAGTACGGGTCGCGGAAGTCGACCACGGCCTCGAACGTGTCCGGCCCCCGGACGGTCAGCCGCGTGCCCGCCGCCACGTCCTCGCCGACCCCGAGTGCCCGCCCGACCACGGCGAGGGCGTCGGCTGCCCCGGACGCCTCGGGCCCGTCGAAGGTGGCGAAGGCGGCCGGCCGGGGCGCGAAGTGGACCAGGTACTCGCGCAGGGTGTGCAGGTAGAAGTCGGTGTGCTTGGCGGCGCCGTCGTACTGGTTGTCCCAGTCGTCGACGAAGATGCCGCTGTGCACGTACCGCACCCACGCCCGTCGCCCCTCGTCGCGGGGTTCGATCGTGTAGTCGAGCTGGTTGAGGGTCTGCTCGGAGATGCCCGCGACGTCCTCGACGCGGTTGGTGTAGCGGTGCGGCGGGCTCCACGCGGTGACCGTGGACCCGAAGGGGCCCTTGCCGCCGACCCGGGGCTCGGGCGGCTCCATCGGCCACAGATACCCTCCGGTGCCGGTGGTGACGGCCTCCCACACCTGCTCCGGGGTGGCGTCGACCTCGAACTCGCGGGCGATCTCGAATTCCTTGGACATGGCGGGCTCCTGACTAGTCCTGCTCGGTTGCCTTGAGGGTGGGGTGGACGGCGACGACGATCCGGTGGTCGCGCCCGGCTTCGATGTCCGGGGCGTCGTACTTGCGGATCAGGGCGCTCACGCCCGCCGTCAGCTCCTGGACGAAGGCCGCCCGGTCGGCGGCCGAGGCGAAGCGCACCTCGCCGTCCAGCGCGTACGTGGCCAGCCGCTTGCGGGCCTTGGCCGCACCGGTGATCAACGCGCCGACGTCGCGCACCAGCCGGGCGCCGAGGGCGAGCAGCCAGCGCGCGGACAGCTGGTCACGGAAGCGGTCCGGGTCGGGCTGCACGGCGGCCAGTGCGAGCGGCGAGATGACGTACGACGCGGCGGTCGCGCGCATCAGCCGCTCGGTGACGTTGCCCTTGCGGCGCTCGCCGGCCAGTTCGACCAGGCCGTGCCGCTCCAGCGCTTTGAGGTGGTAGTTCACCTTCTGCCGGGGCAGGCCGACCTGACCGGCCAGCATGGCGGCCGACGCGGGTCCGGCCGCCAGTTCGGCGAGCAGCCGGGCCCGGACGGGGTCCAGGGAGACGGCCGCCGCTTCGGGGTCCTCGATCACGGTCACGTCCAGCATGGGTCCACCGTCTCACCGAAAACTTTTTTTGTCCAGACGATTTGAGTTTTCGGACCGACGCCGCGCCCGTCACGCCCGGTTCGCCCGTCCCGTCCGGCGCGGGCCGGGTCCGGACAGGCCGCCGCCCTCCACCGGACCGATGGAGGGCGGCGCACCCTTCGGCGGAAGCCCTACGGGCATGCCCTTCGCCTGTACCGGCGTGCCAGCAGCCCGGCCGCCACCGCTGCCGCGCAGACCACGCCCGCGATCATCACGGGGCGCGGGTTGCGCCGGCAGACCTGGACGGCGTCGGTCACGGGCGCGGGGACCGCCTGCTCGGCCCTGTGCCCCATCGACGTGGCCTTCTCCTGCGCCCGGTGCCCCACGACGGTGGCCTTCTCCTGGGCGCGGTGCCCCACGAGGGTGGCCCGCTCCTGCGTCCTGTGCCCGGCCGTCCCGGCCCGCTCCTGCGCCTTGTGCCCGACCAGGGTCGCCTTCTCCTGGGCGCGGTGCCCGGCCTGCGCGGCCGTGCTGCGCAGGCCGATCGTCATCGCACCGGCCCGGTCGCGCAGATCCGCTGCGCGCGCCTTGGCCCGGCCCTTCACATCGGCCCGGGTCGCCAGCTCCTCGACGGTGTCGCCGAGCCGGCTCCTGGTCTGTTCGATCTGCGCGCGCAGTTCGTCGGGGCCCTTGGCGCCGTGGGACCGCCTCGATGCGCCGCCCGTGCCCTGCGTCCTGTCCGTCATCGGTGGTGCGCCCTTTCCTTGATCTCCTCGACGTCCGCCTTGACGCTGCCGATCGTCCGCTGCGGTGTGGGCGGTCCGGCTCGCCGCAACTGGGAGCGGCCGACCACGGCCAGCAGACCCGCGATGGCGAACAGGGCACCCGTCACGATGAGCGCCGAGGCCCACACGGGCAGCGCCAGGGAGATGGCGGCGACCGCCGTGCCGGCGAGCGCGATCAGTCCGACGTAGGCGATGGCGCCCGCGGCACCCAACAGCCCGCCGCCACGCCCCATGCGCCTGCCCTTCGCGGTCAGCTCCTCCTTGGCGAGGGCCACCTCCTGCCGTACGAGCAGGGAGAGGTCCTCGGTGGCCTGGTGCACGAGTTCGCCCACCGAGCGGTCGCCCACGGGGTGGGTCAGCTCGTCCACAGGTCTGGCTTCGATGGTCCCGGTCACGGTGTCCCGCCTCCTCTCGGTCCGGAACACCCCGGGTACCCAGGGTCGCCCCCGCTACCCGTGGCCCTGCGGGCCGGTCCCGCGCTCCCCGAGCCGGGCCAACTCGGCCTGGAACCAGTCGAGCCGCGCCTGCAACAGGGCTGCTTCGGCGGCGAGTTCGGGCACGCCCAGCTCCTGGGGCGCGCCGATCCCTCCGGGCGTGGCGAGCCCGCCGGGCCCGGTCGGTCCGCCGGGCACGCCGGCCGCCTCGGCGTCACTGGGAGCCCACCCTCCGCCCGGGCCCCTGCCCACCGGTCCCACTGGCGCTCCCGCGCCGGCCCCCGGTGCCGACGGCACGCCACCGGGGGCGGCGGCGCCCAGCGTGCTGTCGGTCACGGCCCGCAGCCCGTCCCCGGCCAGCCGGACGAAGCTCGCGGGGGTCACCGGGACACGTCCCCATAGGCAGCCCGCGCACGCGGCGGCGAGGGCCCGCAGTCCTGGTCTCCCCCAGCCCGCGTCGGCCAGCGCGACGGAAGGCGCGCCGCAGGCGCACGCGCCGACCGTCATCGTCCGCACGCGCTGACGGGCGTAGCGGAACCCTCGCTCGAAGCGGATGTAGGCACCCAGCACCGACACCTCGAGGAGCACCGCGGACCGGTGCTCGGCCGTGCACAGCAGCGCCTCGGCCACCGTGCGTTCGTGGACGCAGTGGAAGCCGCAGTCGCACAGCCGGGCGGGCGGACGATGCCGGCGACCGTAGACGCAGGCCGCGTCGGCGACGACGCCGTACGGCAGCGCGCCGCCGAGCGACACTCCGGTGAAACCGGCCCGGGTACCGTCCTGGGACAGCAGCGGGTGAGCGATCTTGAAACCGGTCGGCGGCTCCGTCGGGTGTTCCGTCGGCAGCCGCAGCCTCATCGGGCGGCCGGGACCTCTTCGGGCACGGCGGTCCGCGGCTCCTGGATCTCCTCGGGACGCTCGATCTCCTCGTCGGCGACCCGCGGCTGCCGCTGTTCCTCCGCGACTCCGGTGGCCAGTGCCTTGCCGAGCTTCATGACGCCTCCCATGGACTGCCCGTCGGGGACCTCGTTCCCATGGTGACGCATGACCGGCCACTTGGACACAGGGCGCCGGAGGAAGCGCCGTCCCTGCCGTGGGCGCATCACTGTGCAGCATCACTCAACGGTATCGAAAAGAAGATTTAAGTGGAGCTTCACGGTGAGGTGGCCGACACTACCTGCATGACCACCGCAGCCGCTTCCGCCCCTCCGCTCGGCCGCGCTCTGTGCGCCATGATCACACCGTTCACCGCCGACTCGGAGGCGCTCGACCCCGACGGCGCCCAGCGGCTCGCCGACCGGCTGGTGCGCGAGGGCTGCGACGGCCTGGTCCTGAGCGGTACCACGGGCGAGTCGCCGACCACGACGGACGCGGAGAAGACGGCCCTGATCCAGGCCGTGCGCGAGGCCGTCGGGGACCGGGCCTCGATCGTGGCGGGCGTGGGCACGGCCGACACCCGGCACACCGTCGAACTCGCCCTGGCGGCCGGGAAGGCGGGCGCCGACGCGGTCCTGGTGGTGACGCCGTACTACAGCAGACCCCCGCAGGACGCCGTGGAGGAACACTTCCGCACGGTCGCGGACGCCTGCGACCTCCCCGTCGTGCTGTACGACATCCCCGGTCGCACCGGCACCCGCATCGAGCCCGACACGATGCTCCGGCTGGCCGAGCACCCACGGATCGTGGCGGTCAAGGACTGCTCCTACGACCTTCTCGGCGTCCAGAAGCTGCTGGCCCGCACCGAGTTGGCGTTCTACGCCGGCTGCGACGAGCACATCCTCGCCCTGTACGCGGTGGGCGGCACCGGATACGTCAGCACGGTCGCGAACGTGGCGCCGCGTCAACTGCGCTCCGTCCTGGACGCGTTCGACGCGGGCGACACCGCCCTGGCGGCCCGCCTGCAGCAGCACGCCATCGAGCTCGTGGAGTTGACGATGGCCTCAGGGCTGCCCGGCACCGTGACCGTCAAGGGGCTGCTCGGTGCGCTCGGGCTGCCCGCGGGCCCGGTGCGCGCCCCCCTGCGGCCCGCCGACAGGGAGACGGTGGAGGCGCTGCGGGCCGCCCACGAGCGCCTGTCGGCGTCCGCGCCCGGGAGCTGAGCCGCACGAGCCGTAGGGTGGGCTCGTGAGCCGCCCGCTGTTGTTCCTCGACGTCGACGGCCCCCTTAGCTTTGCAGTTTGAGCGTGTCTCCTTGTCTCACTCGAAAGAGTGCCAAACCCGTCTCTACGCCCTGTACTCGGCGATGCCTCACATAACGTGCCGGGCGTGATCCTGCACTTCTTCTCCTCTGCGGGCTGGGAGAGTTGGGACCTCGCCTCCCGGCCTCTCATCCGCCATGGAATGCCCGTCCTCGTCGATGAAGACCTCCGCTTCGAAGACGAGGACGGCCCTCGCCCCACCGTCGCCATGAACAGGTGGCTCCAGGAGTTACCCATCACCGGAGCCCCGAGCCCCAACACTTGGCGGGCTTACGCCCAGCAGCTAAAGTCCTGGTCCGAGTTCCTGGCCGTGCACAGCGTCGGCGTGTTCGCCGACCAGTTCCGGCTCCGCGGTGCGCTGTCCGCCTACGCCGAACACAGGCTGTCGGGGCCTTTGGAGGCTCGGCTGGAGGGGACGAGCTGGAACTTGGCGGTCAAGACGATCGCCGCCTTCTACGAGTGGTCCGTGCGTAACGGGCACTGCACCGATGTACCGTTCAGCTATACCGAAGGTTCATACCTGCGGCCTGACGGCGTACGCATGCAGTCGGTCCGCAATCTGGCGACTGTGCGAGGTGCCAAGCCGCACGCCACCCGCAAGTACCTGGAGCGGTCCTACGCCGAGCTGCTGATGAACGCCTTGGCCGGCAACGATCCTGATGGTGAGCCCGACCACAGCTTCCGGGGCCGGGAAACCGGCCGGAACACGGCTGGAGCCGGTCTGGCCCTCTCGACGGGACTACGGTTGCGAGAGCTGTCGCACCTCACGGTGTGGGAGATTCCGCCGCTACCGCGTCTGCCGACCACCGTGCCGGTCCCGCTGCAGCTCGCCCCACCCACGGCGAAGGGCGGCAAGGGCCGACAGACGTGGATCGACTACGAGGCTCTGGCCCGTGTCCATGACTACGTGACGCTGGAGCGGGCTGCTTCAGTCGACGGCTCCCGCTGGCTGCCCAGGGGGCCTCTGTACGTCGAAGAACCGACATATGCAGGTGCCCGCGTGAATGGCACGTACCGGCAGTGGCACGTCCTCACCCCAGACGAACGGCGCCGTCTCGTTGCCCCCGGCGGAGGTAGCGCCTTGCTCGCCGTGCAGTCGGACGGCTCCCCCTTCGTGGACTGGGCGACTGTGCTGCGACGCACCTCAGCCCGCGTTCGCGACCGGTTCGATCCTGCGTTCCCGCACGTCTTCCCCCACATGACCCGGCACACCTTTGCCATGGCCACCCTGGAGCGGCTGGTACGGGGCTACTACCAGCGGGCCGCTCAGCTCGTGGTGGACACCGACGGCGACAACGCCATGGCCCTCTACCTCACCAAGGCCGATCCACTGCTGGTTCTGCGGGACCTGATGGGACACGCCAGCGTCGCCACCACTCAGGCATACCTCCACTTGCTGGACACTCAGCGGATCTTCCGCGAGGCATACGAGGAAACCTCTCCCACGCCACACGAACAGATCGAGGCCGCCACCGAATTCGAGGACAGCGATGCCCGCTGAACTCCGCCATCCTCTCGCCGTCCACTTCGTTCTTCCTGGCCAGCGCCCGTACCTCGGCACCCTCCACGAGCTCCCCGATGCCGTCCTCGCCGCCGATATCGCCCAGGGGCTCATCTCCGCGACCCACCCGGTCGGGCCGATCCGTACTTACCGCGAGGCCAGGCATGCCGTCCGCTGCTCGCGCCACTTCGCCCGGCACTTGAGCGGTGCCGGCTTCAGGGGCAGTCTCAGCGACCTCACCCCCGCCCAGGTCACCCAGTACTGGCTTGCATCCGGGTTCACCTTCGAACGGCACAGCCGGATCATGCTGACCGGCTACAGGACGGCCGGCGGACAACTCCACGGCGGCATCCAAGCCCACCTTGATGGACGACACATCAACCGGATGCGCGACTCCACCCCGAACCGGCCCTACAGCGAAGCCGAATGGCGTCGCCTCGATGAGGCCACCAACGCCACCATCACCGCCGCATGGCGGGACCACCGCAGCATCCTGGAAGCCGCCGGCCGAGGAGCCGACCCAGCGACGCATGGCATCACCTTCGACAACCTCGCCTGGATGGTCCGCCGCACCGGCCCTCTCACAGCCAAGGCCATCCGCACCATGATCCTTGCGGCTCCAGCAACGGCGGAGAAGACGATTGCCGAAATCCGCGATGCCTTCTACCCCACGGCCCCGGTCGCACTCGCCTACAACCTACGTCTGGCCATGCTGACCGGCATCGTCCCGGACGGCGTTGACGCCCTGAACTGCACCAACCTCACCCGTACAAGCCCCTCCACCGCTCTGCTGGCCTACTTCAAGGGACGCACCGGCCGTGAATCCCTCAACATCACCGGGTCCGCGGTGCGACTCCTGGACCAATGGCTCAAGCACTCCGCGCGGCTCCGGGAACACGCTGCGGACACGGCCGATGACATGTGGATCCACTATTCGGGCAGACACGGCCTGTCCTCATCCCCACGTACCCCGTGGTGGCGAAGACGTTGGGCGCAGGAGACTGACCTGCTCGACGACCACGGACAGCCACTCGTCCCGCACAGCGGCCGGATCCGTGCCACCTACCATCACCGTCGCGACCGCTCCGCCTGGACCGGCCGTACCACGATCGACCCCAACCACACCCCAACGGTCGAAGGCGACCACTACCTGTCCCACCACACCCCCGCGCAGGTGGACGCCATTGAGGGGATCATCGAAGACGCCCAGCGAGACATCCGACGCAAAGCCGAACCATCGGTCGTCGTCACTCACCAGGACGCCGCCCGCTTCGTAGCCGACTTCCCTCACCTCGCCCGTCAGAACGGGCTCGATGCCGACGCCGTCAAGCGACTGCTGGCCGGAGAACAGGATGTGTTTCTGGCCTCCTGTGCCAACCCCTACAACAGCCCCCACGCCCCAGCCGGAACGCTGTGCCCTGCACGCCCCTGGGTCTGTCTGCTGTGCCCGCTCGCGGTCTTCGCTCCACGTCACCTACCCAACCTGCTCCGCCTCAAGAAGTACTTCTCGGATCAGGCGCGGAACATGACGACGCCGCAGTTCCTGGCGGTCTTCGGCCCCTACGTCGATCGACTCGATGCCGACGTACTGACGCGCTTCAGCCCTGCGGCCATCCGAGCTGCCACCGACACTGCGTTCGCGCCTCTGCACCCGGAGGAGTCCCCATGACCAACGCTGTCCCGCTGTCCCCAACCGACCCGAACCGGCACCCCTTCCTGGGCATGGACATCCTCCAAACCGCCGGGTACCGCACCAAGCCCGGGACGCGCGGCCCCTGCTTCGATCAAGACATCTGGGACCTGACGTCGGTCGCCGAGGCGCCTGTGTCCTGGCCCCGCAGCGAGAAGATCCTGGACTTCACCGCCATCGCCAACCCTCACTGGCGAAACGTCGCCCGCGCTTACCTGATGGCCCGGCTCCTGCCCACTCACCCGGACGTCGCCGTTCTTCCGCAGGCCTACCGAACACCTCTGGCACTCCCCACCCTTCGTCACGAAGTCAACCGGCTGACAGCCTGGTTCAACCACCTCACCGCGGCGGGGATCAACAGCCTCTCGCTCGTCAGACAACCCCATTGCGACACCTACCTGAGCGTCATCTCCCGCAGCCGCACGGATCCGGAGCGGTCCGTCACCCCCGGCACCGTCGCGGGGTACGTCCTGACAGTCCAAGCTCTCATGGCTTACTCGCCGTTGCTTCCAGACTGCTACACACCCGGCTTCCGCCCCTGGGGTGACCGCAGCGCCGCCGAAGTCGCCGGCTACGAACGCGCTGACGTCAATCAGACCGCGCCCGTGCCCGACGACATCCTGCGGCCCCTGCTCGCCAACTCGATCTACCTCATCGACGTGGTCGGGCCTCACCTCGTAGCCGAAGCGACACGCGCCCGACAAGTCATCGCTTCACGGGCAGGAATCAGATCCGCCCTGCGCGTCGGCCAGTATCCGCAGGTCATTGGCGAAATCCAGCGACAGATGAGAGCGGGTGTCCCCGCCCCACGCACAACGCCCGGCCACATCGGCAAGCGACTCGCATCGGGCTGGGAGCAAGACGACCTACTACTGCCGTTCGCCTTCGACTCGTTCGTGAGAGACACTGCACACTCGCTCTCGATGAGGCGCGACCTGGAACGTCTCCGGCCTCACCTGGAAACCTGGATCAGGCACTGCGGCACCGAGCCGCCATGGTGTCGGGATGCCACCGCCGTTCCCCGGGCCGATGACCAATCCGCCGTTCCGTTCGCCACCCCTGTGGACCACTTCGGACTGGAGACCATGGTCCACGTCGTCGCCGACGCCACGTTCTACCTCACCGCCGCGCTCTCCGGTATGAGGGCCTCCGAGCTGGCGGAGCTCACCGGCGGGGCCTGTCGACGCGAAGAGCGCTCCCAGGGGCCCCGGTTCTGGGTGGACTCCCGCCGTATCAAGGGAGAGGACTTCGGAGGGGTACCCGACTCCTGGGTGGTGATCGAAGAGGTTCACCGGGCCCTCGGCGCGGCCGAGGCAGTCACTGGCACCGAACCCGGCGAACTCCTCTTCGCTTCGGGGAGTAACTCCGCCAACCGCTATGCCTCTCTCCGGAACTGGGTCAACGGACCTTGCGGGCAGCGCCTGGGCCTCGCACCCATCCCCGACGGGCCCGTGCACCCGCGCGCTCTCCGCCGTACTCTCGCCATGTCCATCGCCCAGCGCCCACACGGTCTCCTGGCTGCGAAATGGCATCTCAACCACGTATCCGTGGCCACGACAGAGGGTTACACCGCTCGGCCGGGCGGACACCAAGCAGCGTTCCTTGCCGAGGTACAAGCCGAAGAGGAAGCCGAGCACACCCGGCTGACCATCGCGGCATACAAAAACTACCGGCAGGGTCTGCTGCCCTCCGGCCGAGGATCACGCGACCTCATCGCGGCCTTCCGCGCGGTGGATGAACAGTTGACCGGGCATGAAGCGGGAGCCCCCGTCCTGACGGACGACCGGCGGCTGGAACGGCTACTCAAGTCCAGGGCGAAGACCTTGCACGTGGGGGCTGCGAACTACTGCTGGTTCAACGACCCGAAGAAGGCTTTGTGCCTGACGCTGGCCGGCACTCCGAACGCGACGGAGCCGCTGATCGGCATGTGCGACTCAGCACGCTGCCCACAGGCCACCCACCATCCTCAGCACCGACAGGTCTGGGCGGACCAGGCGAAGAACACGCAGGCGGTATTCCTCGGCAACCCGAGGCTCGCCCCGCTGGAGCGGAGACGCGCTCAGGACGCCTACGACAGAGCGATGCGGATCGTGGGCGCCATCGATGCCGCATCGAAGGGATTGAACAGCGAGGGGACCGACAGTGGCCAGTGAACGTCATGCCCAGGCAGAGGCCCGAATCCAGGCCGCGATGGAACAGCTCCTGAGCGGGGACATCCCTGAAGGGTTGAGGTGCGACATCAAATCTCTGAGCACCCTGTCAGGGATCCCCAGAGCAACGCTGTACCGCACCTACCCGCACCTCAAGCGGGAGTTCGAGCAGCGGCTGGGCAGGCTACGGGAGGCCAGCGGAGAGCCGGATCCGCGCGTCGCACAGATCAGCCGGCTCAAGGAGGAGGTGGTCCAGCTTCGCGAACGCATCAGCCGGATGAACCAGGATCTCGCCGAGAGAGACGAATTCCGTGCCACGGCCATGTCCCGACTGGCCGCCCAGCATGAGGAGATCATCTCTCTGAGACGGCAGCTCAGCGAGTCCACCGCAGGCGACCTGCGCGTGCTCCGGTCGTGATGCGAGTAAGTTCGGTGGGTTATCGGCGCGCGATGACGCCCTGGCCTCGGTCGGCGGGAACCGGGTACCAGTGATCGCCCAGCTGGTGCAGGCCGTCTTCGTACCGGATGGAGCCTCAGCGCCGGGCGTGGCGGATCTTCAACCGTCCGAATCCCATGTTCCCCGAGATTCGGATCTTCGGCACGCCGGGACGGGTACGCCGCGGGGCTTTGTAGCGCAGGTCCTTCCACTCAGTGCGCAAGCCGTCGACATCAATGACCGCGCCGCGAGGCACCTTGATTCTGGCCCCGCCGGTTCCGAGTTGCAGTTCGACGTCGACGACCGGATGCTCGATGATCGCCCGGGACAGATCCAGGCGCACTCTTCCGTATGCGGACTCGACCTTGAGGAGCCGAGGTACCCGCCATAAGCCGCGCCGCTGGATCCGTCCGCTGGCCGCGGCAATCGTTGACGTCGTACTCGGGTGCTCCTCCGGCAATGAAGCCAGAGCCGACATGAGCTCAACGTGCACCTCGGCGGTGAGCACCTGGTCGAGGCGTTCGTCCAATTCCTCGTGCGAGATGAGCCCTTCGGTGTACGCCTCCTGCAGGCGCTGCACGGCCGTATCGCGGGCGTCTTCGCCGATCAGTGGCGGCGATTCTTCCGGTAAGGAGGTCACCGTTTCACCTTACTGCCGTGCCGACGATCCGAACGCGCCAAAGCCCGTCCAACCCAGCGAACCTGTGCAGTCACAGCACCAACCGAGCCGCCGGCTCATTCCTCGGCGAGGACTACGCGGAATCCGTTTGACGCCCTGCGCGTAGGACTCGACCAGCCCCTTCCGCTCGGCCTCGCCCACCTTGAGTTGGTACTGGGCAGCCGACGTACCCTCAGCACCATGGGCGGCCGCCGATGACCGGTGGACATGTCTCATGCCCGCATAAGCCCCCTCAACCCGTGGGCGGCCCAGCCGGAGCGGCGCCCCGAGGGCTACACGACGATCCGGGCGGCGCTGCACCCGGGTCGGGTGCTGCGGGTCTGGCTGAACCCTTCGCACGGCTCCGCGCTGCTGGAGCTCGGCTATGAGCTGTGCTGGGCCCCACCTGGATGGACGCGGCGAACCGCTGGATCGCCCCGGTCCTGGGCCTGCCCGAGCTGCCGTACGTCGACTTCGGCGAGGGACTGTTCGCCTTCCGGCCCGACGGCGTCCACTGGAAGACGGAGGCGATCGTGGCGTACGCGGCGGGCCGCCCCTTCGCCTGGGTGGACGACGAGCAGACCCCGGCGGACACGGCGTATGTGAGGGCCGGGCATCACGGTCCCGCTCTGCTGCATCACGTCGACCCGCGGGTGGGTCTGCGCGGGCCGGACTTCACGGCGCTCGCACGGTTCGCGGACTCACTGCGCCGCGGCACGGCCACATGAGCGGGGCACCCGTCCGCGCGGGTGGCCGCTCCCGCCCACGGCCCGTCCACGGGTCCCGCAGGCCGTAGGGTGCGGGGCCGTGGCCGGGGCCTCGGTCACGCGGTCAGGGGCACCGGGTGAATCTCGTCGGCCCGGTGACCGGCGCGCTCGTGGATGCGCTGGACCGCTTCGGCGGAGGGCGCCTCGGAGAGGCAGTAGACCGTGCCGGACTCCGGGTCCGCCCAGGCCTTCTCGAAGTGGACGCCTTCTTCGTCCTGGATGGCAAGATCGGCCTGATGCGCCTTGATCAGCGCGTCGGCCGAGATGCCCTTCATCCCGTGGTGGACATCCATGAACTGGGGCATGGCGGCGCACCTCCTTCCGCTGCCGCGTCCCGGCGTGCGGCGACGCCGGGTCCGCTGGGCCCGATCCGTCCTCTCCATCCTGTCCCCGTACGGCCCTGACGGCGACCAGGCCGTCGACCGCCACGGGCCGGCCACGGTCCGGCCGATCGAGCACTGCGCGCTCGGGACCGGACGCGTGCCGCGGGCTCGACCGCCTCGGCCTCTTACAGCCGGTCCCCGACGCGGACCGGTTCGGGAGGATGCGTGCCGCCGCCGTCCTTGACGTCCTGCTCGCAGGTTCGCGGGTCGTAGGACCGGTCATCGGGGATCAGCAACACGCCGGCGACCTGCTCGGGGCGCTCGACGGCGAGCCAGTCGTCCCCGGTGAGGGCACCGTCCGGCTGGGGAAACGCTCCGGACGAATAGACCGTCCGACACCCCAGCGCCACGCGCCCGTCGTCGACCGCGCAGGCCTCCAGTGCGGGGCCGGACGTCTCGTCGGCGCCGTCGAAGCGGTAGCGGAAGTGGACCTGGTCGCCCTCGGAGGGAACCTGCGGGTGGGGCTCGAGGCGCCAGTCGACGACCTCGGCGGTGACGCCCAGAGGCTGCCCGGAGGCGTCCTCGGCCGCCACCCTCGCGCCGGCCTCACCGCGCTCCGCCGTCGTGTCGGTGCAGCTCCAGGAGGAGCAGCCGGACAGGGCGAGAACCACCAGAACCGACGGGGCGGCGACAAGTACCCGTGCGGGGAACACCGAGATGACCTCCGGTCGGAGTGAGGCGGAGCAGTGTGTCCGGGGCCCGGCAGCCGCGGGTGACGGTCACGTGAGGGGCGTTGCCGTCCATCTGGTCCGCCGGTTCCGGGGGATTCTCCCCCGGACACGGCACGAGCGCCCTTCCGGGCCGTTCTGGGGCGGTGGAGGGCGCTCGACGACGACGGACGTCGACGACGACTGCCGATCGTCCGGACAGGGATCGGCCAGCGGCCGCCGGGCGCGGCCGTGATCAGTTGTGGCTGTGCAGGACCTCGTTCAGGCCGCCCCAGACCGCGTTGTTCGGGCGGGCCTCGACCGTGCCGGTGACCGAGTTGCGGCGGAAGAGGATGTTGGACGCGCCGGAGAGCTCGCGGGCCTTGACGATCTGCCCGTCAGGCATGGTCACGCGGGTGCCCGCGGTGATGTAGAGGCCGGCCTCCACGACGCACTCGTCGCCGAGCGCGATGCCCACGCCCGCCTCGGCGCCGACCAGGCAGCGCTCGCCGATGGAGATGATCACGTTGCCGCCGCCGGAGAGCGTGCCCATGGTGGAGGCGCCGCCGCCGATGTCCGAGCCGTCGCCGACCACGACACCGGCGGAGATGCGGCCCTCGACCATGGAGGTGCCGAGGGTGCCGGCGTTGAAGTTGACGAAGCCCTCGTGCATCACGGTGGTGCCCTCGGCGAGGTGCGCGCCGAGGCGGACCCGGTCGGCGTCGGCGATCCTCACGCCCTTGGGTGCGACGTAGTCCGTCATGCGCGGGAACTTGTCGATGGAGGTCACCTGGAGGTGCAGGCCCTCGGCGCGGGCGTTGAGCCGCACCTTCTCCACGTCGTCGACGGCGACCGGGCCGAGCGAGGTCCAGGCGACATTGGCGAGGTGCCCGAAGATCCCGTCCAGGCTCTGGCCGTGCGGCTTGACCAGGCGGTGCGAGAGCAGGTGCAGGCGCAGGTAGACGTCGTGCGCGTCGACCGGCTTCTCCTCCAGGGAGGCGATGACCGTGCGGACCGCGACGACCTCGACGCCCCGGCGGGTGTCCGGGCCGACGGCCGCCGTCGCGCCGCCGCCCAGCAGTTCGGCGGCCCGCTCCGCGGACAGCCGCTCGGTACCGGCCGGACCGGGCTCGTCCGTCAGCTCGGGCGCGGGAAACCAGGTGTCGAGGACGGTGCCGTCGGAGGCGATCGTGGCGAGGCCGGCGGCGACGGCGCCGGTCGTGCCGGTGGTGCGAGTGGCAGTCGTGTCGGTCATGGGGGAAACCTAACCGGCGGGGGGCCGTCCGTGCGAACCGGTCCGCGGGACGTCTCAGGGTACGGGCGCCCCGGCCCCCCTCCGGTCTCGGTCAGAGCGGCGTCAGCCGCGCTCACCGGCCTTGTCCCCTCGGCCGACACGGAGCTGCCAATGACCGGCTTCCCGCCGCCGTCCAGGACGCGCGAGCCGACGATCCGGCAGGTCTGAGGGTCGATCAGCCATTCCTGGGTCGGACCCTGCGTCTGGGCACTCTGGTAGCGCAGTGCGATCACTTGGCGTCCGGTGGCCGTCTTCAGCAGGTGATCGACGACCTCTCCGCCGGGGAGCGTCGCGAGGGCGCGATAGAGCCCCGCCAGCCCGTCGTGCGGCACCACGGGGGCGGTGAGAAGGGCCTTCATCTCGCCATAGTCCCGCTGGGTTCCGGGCTCGCCCGGCACGTCCGGTACGGCGTTCGCCTTGCGGATCGTGGCGAGCGCCTGCTCGCCGTCGGCCGGGAGAGCGGACAGGAAGCGGTACAGCTCGCGCGGTGAGCGCTCCCCGTCCCGACCCGGCTGCCTCGTCCCGTAGCGAAGGGCGGGCTTGTGCCCCTTCGCGCCCCGCGTCTCGACGGCCTCCCTGGTGCCGTCGTACCGGGTCCACTTCTCCGACACGGGCGCCGGGACCTTCGCGTTCGCGCCCTGTGCCTCCTGCCTCGTCTCGGTGTGGATCCACTGATCGGCCCGTGGTTCCGCGACCGGCGGCTCGTGCTCCAGCACGGCCGCCGCGCGGTCCAGGAGTTCCGCCGCGCTCAGCCCCTTCGGGTCCAGTGTCCGGAGCACGCCGGGCGAGGCCGCCGGAGTGACCTCGCGCCCGGAGTCGTCCCCCTTCACCAGTACCGACGCGGTCACGGCGACTGCGGTCACCGCGGCCACGGCGGCGCCGACCACGAACCTGCGGCGGCCCCACGGCCCCTGGGGCCGTCCGCCGCCCCGCGCCGCGTCCACCAGCCGGCCGCGCCCCGGAGCGAGCCGTGCCCGGTCGGGCACGGGGGCATCGGCGCGCAGGTCGCGCACCTGTGTCATCTCGTCCATCGTCACGCCACCCCCGCCGCGTCGCCCACGAATGCCGGATCCGCTCCCAGGGCGGTACGCACCTTGCGTCGCGCCCGGTTCAGCCGGGAACGGACCGTGCCGACAGGGATGTCCAGCGCCTCTGAGACCTCCTGGTAGGTGAACTCGGCCCAGGCGATCAGCAGCAGGACGTGGCGGTCCCTCGCGGGGAGGGCCGCCAGGGCGCCGGCGAGCGGCCCCCGAGTGGCGATCCGGCTGTCGGCGTCCTCGACCCAGGACGCGCACCAGGACGCGGCGACGGGGTCGCTCCCGGAGCGGGCCAGTGCCTTCAGCGCCCGTACCTCGGCGCGGCGCTGCTCGCCGATGAGGTTGCCCGCGATGCCGTACAGCCAGGGACGCGCACTGGGGCGCACGAGGTCGTAGCGGGCGCGGATACGGAACGCGGTGAGGAAGGTGTCGGCGGTGATGTCGTCGGCGGCCCCCTCGCCCAGGCGCCGGGCGGCGTACCGGTGGATGTCGGGCGCGTACCGGTCGTAGAGCCGGGCGAAGAGCTCCGGCTGTTCCAACGACCGGGCGACGATCTCCGCGTCGTCCTGCTCGTCCCTGTCCACTGCGCTCTCGGCGGCGGTGGTCCACTCAGGAGCCCTCCGCTGGCTGTGTGCCGAGTGTGTCACCTCCTGTTCCCCGAAGGGCGGCGAAAGGTTCACGCCCTGGGCGCGGTGCCGGGGCTGCCGGCGGTCAGGGAACCAACCGCCTCAACACCTCCCGCGCGTACCGCTCGTCGTACGGCGTGTCCGTGAGCAGCACCTGCAGACAGATGCCGTCCATCAGGGCCACCAGAGCCCGAGCCGTCAGCGGATCGGTGTGGTGGGCCAGGAGGACGGCCAGGTCCTCGGCCCACTCGGCGGCGACGGGACGCAGGGCGGGGCGGCGCAGGGCCGCGAGGTAGAGCTCGTACTCCAGCTCGACGCCGGTGCGATCGCCCGCCAGCCACTCCCCCATCAGGCCGGCGAGTTCCGTGGGCAGGTCGGTGTGCGGGTCGGTCAGGCCGCCGCGGGTCGCGACCGCCTTGGCGAAGCCCTCTTCGGCCTGGCGCAGCGCGGCGACCAGGAGGTCGTCCAGGGTGGCGAAGTGGTAGGTCGTGGAGCCCAGCGGGACGTCGGCCTCCGCCGCGACCGAGCGGTGGCTCAGGCCGGCGATGCCCTGCCGTCCGACCACGCGGATCGCCGCGTCGATGATCCGCTGCCGGCGTTCGGGGTCGTAGCGGCGGGCCATCAATGGGCTCCGCCCAGGTTCAGCACCACCACTCCGCCGATGATCAGCACGATGCCGGTGACCTTGGCCGGGCTCAGGCCCTCCCCGAAGAGGACCAGACCGAGCGCGGCGACGGCGGCCGTGCCGATACCGGCCCAGATGGCGTAGGCCGTGCCGATGGAGACGCTCTTGAGGGTCTGGGCCAGCAGGAAGAACGACAGCAGGTAACCGACGAGGGTGACCAGGGACGGTCCGAGTCTGCTGAAGCCGTCGCTGTACTTCATGGCCGTGGTGGCGGTGACTTCGGCGGTGATGGCGCCCGCGAGCATCACATATCCCATGGCCGGAGCCTAGCGAGGGGTGTGTACGCCCGTACACATCGGCGGCACGGAAAACGGCGAGGTCCGGGCGGACCTCGCCGTTCTCGTGTGCCGGGATTCGAGTCCCCGTCAGACGTTGAAGCCGAGCGCGCGCAGCTGCTCGCGGCCGTCGTCGGTGATCTTGTCGGGGCCCCACGGCGGCATCCAGACCCAGTTGATGCGCAGCTCGTTGACGAGGCCCTCCGTGGCGGACTTGGCCTGGTCCTCGATGACGTCCGTCAGCGGGCAGGCCGCCGACGTCAGGGTCATGTCGACGGTCGCGACGTTCGACTCGTCGATGTGGATGCCGTAGATCAGGCCGAGGTTGACGACGTCGATGCCCAGCTCCGGGTCGACGACGTCCATCAGGGCCTCGCGGAGTTCCTCCTCCGAGACCGGCTTGAGTTCTGCGGTGTCGGTCATGCCGTCTTCCTTTCGGCGCCGTCCAGAGCCTGGGCCGTCGCGTCCTTCCAGGCCATCCAGCTCAGCAGTGCGCACTTGACCCGGGCCGGGTACTTGGACACCCCGGCGAACGCGACCGCGTCCTCCAGGACGTCCTCCATCGCGTCGTCGGGTTCGAGCCTGCCCTTGGACTGCATCAGCTCCAGGAAGGTCTCCTGGATCTTCTGCGCGTCCACGAGCTCCTTGCCGACGAGGAGCTCGTTGAGCACGGAGGCCGAGGCCTGGCTGATGGAGCAGCCCTGGCCCTCGTACGAGACGTCCTCGATCGTCGTGCCGTCGTACTTCACGCGAAGGGTGATCTCGTCGCCGCACGTCGGGTTCACGTGGTGCACCTCGGCGTCGCCATCCCGAAGACCACGCCCGTGTGGGTTCTTGTAGTGGTCCAGGATGACTTCCTGGTACATGGAGTCCAGCTTCATGCGATCGCTCGTCCGTCCCGTCAGCCGAAGAAGTTCCGTACGTGCTCCAGGCCGTCGACCAGGGCGTCGATCTCGGCCGGCGTGGAGTACAGATAGAACGACGCTCGCGTGGTCGCAGGAATTCCGTAGCGCAGGCACACGGGGCGGGCGCAGTGGTGGCCGACCCGCACCGCGATGCCCTGCTCGTCGAGGACCTGGCCCACGTCGTGCGGGTGGATGTCGCCCAGGGTGAAGGAGATCGCGGCGCCGCGGTCCTCGGCCGTGGTCGGGCCGATGATCCTCAGGTCCGGGACCTCCGCGAGGCGCTTGACCGCGTACTCGGTGAGCGCGTGCTCATGGGCGAGGATCTTGTCCATGCCGATGCTGTTGAGGTAGTCGATCGCCGCGCCCAGACCGACCGCCTGCGCGATCGGCGGGGTGCCCGCCTCGAACTTGTGCGGGGCGGGGGCGTACGTCGACGAGTGCATCGACACCGTCTCGATCATCTCGCCGCCGCCCAGGAAGGGCGGCAGGTCCTCCAGGAGTTCCTGGCGGCCCCACAGCACGCCGATACCCGTCGGACCGCACATCTTGTGGCCGGTGAAGGCCACGAAGTCGGCCTGGAGGGCCTGCACGTCCAGCGGCATGTGCGGAGCGGCCTGCGAGGCGTCGACGCAGACCAGCGCACCCACCTCCTGGGCGCGGCGCACTATCGCCTCGACCGGGTTGACGGTGCCGAGGATGTTGGACACCAGCACGAAGGAGACGATCTTCGTCTTCTCGGTGATGATCTCGTCGATGTTCGACAGGTCCAGGCGGCCGTCGTCGCTGAGGCCGAACCACTTCAGCTTCGCGCCCGTGCGCTGCGCCAGCAGCTGCCAGGGGACGATGTTGGAGTGGTGCTCCATCTCCGTGATGACGATCTCGGTGTCGGAGTCCACCCGGTAGGGCTCGTCGGCCCAGCCGAGCATGTTCGCCACGAGGTTGAGCGACTCGGAGGCGTTCTTGGTGAAGACCACCTCGTCGCGGCTCGGCGCGTTGATGAACGCGGCGACCTTGTCGCGCGCGTTCTCGTACAGCGCCGTGGCCTCCTCGGCGAGCACGTGCACACCGCGGTGGACATTGGCGTTGTAGCGCTCGTAGTACTCGCTCAGGGCGTCCAGCACCTGGCGCGGCTTCTGCGAGGTCGCCGCGTTGTCCAGGTAGACGAGCTTCCTGTCGTCGTGGACCAGCCGGTCCAGGACGGGGAAGTCCTTGCGGATCGCCTCGGTGTCGAGGAGGCCCGGCAGCTGTGTCACTCGGATGCGCCACCCTTCGTGTATGCCTCGTAGCCCTCGCTCTCCAGCTTGTCCGCCAGCTCGGGGCCGCCCGACTCGACGATGCGGCCGCCGGCGAACACGTGGACGTGGTCGGGCTTGATGTAGCGCAGGATGCGCGTGTAGTGCGTGATCAGCAGCGTGCCGACCTCGCCGGTCTCACGGACGCGGTTGACACCCTCGGAGACGATCCGCAGGGCGTCGACGTCCAGACCGGAGTCCGTCTCGTCGAGGATCGCGATCTTCGGCTTGAGCAGCTCGAGCTGGAGGATCTCGTGGCGCTTCTTCTCACCGCCGGAGAAGCCCTCGTTGACGTTGCGCTCGGCGAAGGCGGGGTCCATGTGGAGCCGCTCCATGGTCTCCTTGACCTCCTTCACCCAGGTGCGCAGCTTGGGGGCCTCGCCGCGGATCGCGGTGGCGGAGGTGCGCAGGAAGTTGGAGACGGAGACGCCGGGAACCTCGACCGGGTACTGCATCGCCAGGAACAGGCCCGCGCGGGCGCGCTCGTCGACGGACATCTCCAGGACGTCCTCGCCGTCGAGCAGCACGGTGCCGCCGGTGATCGTGTACTTCGGGTGACCCGCGAGCGAGTAGGCGAGGGTCGACTTGCCGGAGCCGTTGGGGCCCATGATG
Organism: Streptomyces sp. NPDC003393; assembly: GCF_053589015.1. Taxonomy (NCBI): domain Bacteria; kingdom Bacillati; phylum Actinomycetota; class Actinomycetes; order Kitasatosporales; family Streptomycetaceae; genus Streptomyces; species Streptomyces sp. NPDC003393. The sequence continues at coordinate 62,017 of NZ_JBSFRB010000006.1, forward strand.
GCGTGCGTCTCGCCCTGCTTCACGGTCAGGTCGACGCCCTTGAGGATCTCCTTCGTGGCGTTGTCGGCCTCGACGGTGACGTGCAGGTCTCGGATTTCAAGCGTTGCCATGGGTGCCTCAGGACTCCTGGGTGAGGGAGACGAGAACGTCGTCCCCTTCGATCTTGACGGGGTATACGGGGACGGGGCGCGTCGCGGGCAGGGCGTCCGGCTTGCCCGAGCGGAGGTCGAAGCGCGAGCCGTGGAGCCAGCACTCGATGTGGCAGTCGTCGACCTCGCCCTCGGCGAGCGAGACGTTCGCGTGCGAGCAGATGTCGTAGATGGCGAACACCTCGCCCTCGGTCCTCACGACCGAGATCGGCGTGCCGTCGATCTCCACCCGCTTGGGGGTGTCGTCCTCCAGCTCGCTCAGCCCGCAGACGCGTACGAAGGTGCCGCTCATGCGACCGCCGCCTCCAGCTCTTCCTCGATCTTGGCGAGCAGGCGTTCCTCGATGTCCGTGACGCCGATCTGCTGGACCAGCTCGGCGAAGAAGCCGCGGACCACCAGGCGGCGGGCCTCGTGCTCCGGGATGCCGCGGGCCATCAGGTAGAAGAGCTGCTCGTCGTCGAAGCGGCCGGTGGCGGAGGCGTGTCCGGCGCCGACGATCTCGCCGGTCTCGATCTCCAGGTTCGGCACGGAGTCGACCCGGGCGCCGTCGGTCAGCACCAGGTTGCGGTTCATCTCGTACGTGTCCGTGCCCTCGGCCTTGGCCTCGATGAGCACGTCACCGATCCACACGGCGTGCGCGCCGTCGCCCTGGAGCGCGCCCTTGTAGGCGACGTTGGACTTGCAGTGCGGGGTGTTGTGGGTGACCAGCAGGCGGTGCTCCTGGTGCTGCCCGGAGTCGGTGAAGTACAGCCCGTACAGCTCGGCCTCGCCGCCGGTGCCCGCGTAGGTCACGCGCGGGTGCAGCCGGACCAGGTCACCGCCGAAGGTGACGACGACCGACTTGAACGAGGCGTCCCGGCCGATCAGCGCGTTGTGCTGGGCGACGTGGACGGCCTTGTCGTCCCAGTCCTGGACGGAGACGACGGTCAGCTTGGCGCCGTCGCCCAGGACGTACTCGACGTTGGCGGCGAGCACCGCGTCACCGGTGTGGTCGATGACGACGACGGCCTCGGCGAAGGCCCCGAGCTCGATGACCTGGTGGCCGTAGGCGACCCCGCCCTCGCCGTGCACGGCGATGCGGATCGGCTCGGTGAGGACGGTCTCCTTGGGGACGGTCACGACGCCGGCCTGCTCGAAGGAGGAGTAGGCCTGGGCGGCCACGCGGTCCACCGGCATGCCGGCCCGGCCGAGCCGGGCGTCGTCGCGGCCGACGGTCTCGACGGTGACGCCGTCCGGGGCCTGGACGTCCACCTTCACCCCGGTGCCGGTGGCGGTGGCGGTGCCGTCGTGCAGGCCGCGCAGCCGCTCCAGCGGGGTGAACCGCCACTCCTCCTCGCGGCCGTGCGGGACCGGGAAGTCCGCCACGTCGTAGGACGGGGGCGCGCTCATGCGCGTGGCCACGGTCGACTCGGCGGCGACCGCGATCGAGCCCGCGGTGGTGGACCCCACGGGGATGTTCTGGGCCTCAGCCATGGCTGTCGTATTGCTCGCTTTCCGTTGCGTAAGGGCTTGACGGGGGTGCTGCGGTGGCGGTCAGCCGACCGCGCCCTCCATCTGCAGCTCGATCAGCCGGTTGAGCTCCAGCGCGTACTCCATGGGCAGCTCCTTGGCGATCGGCTCGACGAAGCCGCGCACGATCATCGCCATCGCCTCGTCCTCGCTCAGGCCGCGGCTCATCAGGTAGAAGAGCTGGTCCTCGGAGACCTTGGAGACCGTGGCCTCGTGGCCCATGGACACGTCGTCCTCGCGGACGTCGACGTACGGGTAGGTGTCCGACCGGGAGATGGTGTCGACCAGCAGCGCGTCGCAGAGCACGTTCGACTTCGATCCGGCGGCGCCCTCGCCGATCTCGATCAGACCACGGTAGGACGTACGGCCGCCGCCGCGCGCCACGGACTTCGAGACGATGTTGGACGACGTGTTCGGCGCCATGTGGACCATCTTGGCGCCCGCGTCCTGGTGCTGGCCCTCGCCGGCGAAGGCGATGGACAGGGTCTCGCCCTTGGCGTGCTCGCCCATCAGGTAGACGGCCGGGTACTTCATCGTCACCTTGGAGCCGATGTTGCCGTCGATCCACTCCATGGTCGCGCCCTCGTAGGCCACGGCGCGCTTGGTGACCAGGTTGTAGACGTTGTTCGACCAGTTCTGGATGGTCGTGTAGCGGCAGCGGGCGTTCTTCTTGACGATGATCTCGACGACCGCGCTGTGGAGGGAGTCGCTCTTGTAGATCGGAGCGGTGCAGCCCTCGACGTAGTGCACGTAGGCACCCTCGTCGACGATGATCAGGGTCCGCTCGAACTGACCCATGTTCTCGGTGTTGATCCGGAAGTAGGCCTGGAGCGGGATCTCCACGTGGACGCCCGGCGGGACGTAGATGAAGGAGCCGCCCGACCACACGGCGGTGTTCAACGCGGCGAACTTGTTGTCACCGGCCGGGATGACCGTGCCGAAGTACTCCTTGAAGAGCTCCGGGTGCTCCTTCAGCGCGGTGTCGGTGTCGAGGAAGATGACGCCCTGCTCCTCCAGGTCCTCGCGGATCTGGTGGTAGACGACCTCCGACTCGTACTGGGCGGCGACACCGGCCACGAGGCGCTGCTTCTCGGCCTCGGGGATGCCCAGCTTGTCGTAGGTGTTCTTGATGTCCTCGGGCAGGTCCTCCCAGGACTCCGCCTGCTTCTCCGTGGAGCGCACGAAGTACTTGATGTTGTCGAAGTCGATCCCCGACAGATCCGAGCCCCAGTTCGGCATCGGCTTCTTCTCGAAGAGCCTGAGGCCCTTCAGGCGCAGCTTGGTCATCCACTCCGGCTCCGACTTCTTGCCGGAGATGTCACGGACGACGTCCTCGTTCAGGCCACGCCTGGCGGAGGCACCGGCCGCGTCGGAGTCGGCCCAGCCGTATTCGTACTTGCCCAGGCCCTCGAGTTCGGGGTGGGCAGTCTCCGTGGGGAGAGTCATGCGGGGTTCCTCCCGGCCGTGCTTGCGGATGCGTCGTCAGTGGAAATCTGGGGGATGAACGTCGTACAGACGCCGTCGCCGTGGGCGATGGTCGCCAGTCGCTGGACGTGGGTTCCCAGCAGCTCGGCGAAGATCTCCGTCTCCGCCTCGCACAGTTGCGGGAACTGTTCCGCGACATGCGCCACCGGGCAGTGGTGCTGGCAGAGCTGCTCACCCGTGTGCGGGAGGGGCGCGCTGCGCGCCGTAGCAGCGTACCCGTCCCGGCTCAGCGCCTTGGCCAGCGCTTCGGCCCGCTTGTCGGGGCTGACGCCCTCGATCGCCTTGCGGTACGCGCTCGCCTGCGCGGCGATCCGGGCCCGGGCGAACGCGGCGACGGCCTTCTGCCCGCCCTCCCGCTCGGCGATCCAACGCAGCGCGTCCGCGGCGAGTGCGTCGTACGACTGGTCGAAGGCGTCCCGGCCACAGTCCGTGAGCGCGAAGACCTTGGCGGGCCGACCGCGTGTCCGCGCCCCGTACACCCGCTGCTCGCGCGCCTCCACCACGTCGTCGGCGACCAGGGCGTCCAGATGGCGTCGTACCGCCGCCTGGGTGAGCCCGAGCCGGCCGGCCAGCTCGGCGACGGTCGACGGGCCGTGGTCCAGGATGGACCGCGCGACCCGGTTGCGCGTGGAACGATCCGAGCGCATCCCGGCCGCGAGCTCCTCCTGAGGGGCCCCCGTGGGGGTCTCCCGAGCCTCGCCGACGTTTTTCACAACGCCATTGTTGCGTAATTCCCGAGAGCCTGACAAGCGACCCTGGTCCGGACGGACGGTGCCCTGCGTCACTTAGGCGAACCTAATCCCACCTGCGGAAACAACGGCCGGCCGGGCGAACAGGTGGCACCGCCCGGCGTCGTGCACCAGACTTCCGGACCATGCCCACACCCCCTATGACCGGCCCTCTTGTCACCCGGACCATGATCGCCGAGCAGGTGCGCGCACTCGGTGTCCGCCCCGGCGAGACCCTCCTCGTCCACTCCTCCCTCAGTGCGCTCGGCTGGGTCTGCGGCGGCGCCGTCGCCGTCGTCCAGGGGCTGCTCGACGCGCTCGGCCCGGACGGCACGCTCGTGGTCCCCACCCAGACGGGCGATCTCTCCGACCCGGCGGGGTGGAGCAGGCCCCCGGTGCCGCCGGAGTGGTGGGACACGATCCGCGCCGCGATGCCCGTCTACGACCCGCGGATCACGCGCTCGCTGGGGGTCGGCGTGGTACCGGAGACCGTCCGCACCTGGCCGGGCGCCCGGCGCAGCGCCCACCCGCACACGTCGTTCGCGGCCCTCGGGCCGCGCGCGGCACAGATCGTGGACGGACACGCCGTGGACTGCCGGCTCGGCGAGCGGAGCCCGCTCGCCCGGCTGGAGGCGGCCGGCGCCCGCGTGCTGCTGCTGGGCGCCGGTTACCACGCCTGCACCTGCTTCCACCTGGCCGAGTACCGGATCCCGTCACCGCTCGTGGAACTGGGCCGGCCGGGGCCGCACGGCTGGGAGGTGGTGACCGAGGTGTCCATCACCTCCGAACGCTTCGACGAACTCGGACACGACTTCGAACGGGACCGTCCGGTGGCACGCGGAACGGTGGGCGCGGCGGGCGCGCGCCTGTTCGCGCTGGCGGACGCGGTGGCGTACGCCGAGCGCTGGCTTCCGGTGCACCGCCCCCGTGAGGGCGACTTCCCGCACCCGGCCGCCTGATCCGCCCGGCGCGTCCCTAGACTCTGGACCCATGCGAAGTGAGCCCGCCCGCCCGTCTCCCGACCACCACCCCGCGGGGAGACGCTTCGCGTCGCACCCGGTCGTCGAGGTCCGGACCCTGGTGAAGCGGTACGGCACGAAGACCGCGGTGGACGGCCTCGACCTGGTGGCCCGGGCGGGCGTCACCGCCGTACTCGGCCCCAACGGTGCGGGAAAGACGACCACGGTCGAGACCTGCGAGGGGTACCGGAAGCCGGACTCCGGCACGGTGCGCGTCCTGGGCCTCGACCCGGTCAGGCAGTCCGCCGAGCTGCGGCCCCGGATCGGTGTCATGCTCCAGTCCGGCGGCGTCTACTCGGGCGCCCGGGCCGACGAGATGCTGCGGCACGTCGCCAAGCTGCACGCGCACCCGCTGGACGTGGACGAGCTGATCGAGCGGCTGGGGCTGGGCAGCTGCGGGCGCACCAGCTATCGCCGGCTGTCCGGCGGGCAGCAGCGGCGGCTGGCACTCGCCATGGCCGTGGTCGGCCGGCCCGAGCTCGTCTTCCTCGACGAGCCGACCGCCGGGCTCGACCCGCAGGCCCGCCGCGCCACCTGGGACCTGGTGCGCGACCTGCGCGCCGACGGGGTGTCCGTGATTCTCACCACGCACTACATGGAGGAGGCCGAGCAGCTCGCCGACGACGTGGCCGTCATCGACGCCGGCCGGGTCATCGCCCAGGGCTCGCCCGAGGAACTGTGCCGGGGCGGCGCGGAGAACACCCTGCGTTTCACCGGCCGGCCCGGCCTGGACGTCGCGTCCCTGCTGAAGGCGCTGCCCGCCGACAGCACGGCCGCCGAGCTGACGCCGGGCTCGTACCGGGTGGTCGGCGAGGTCGATCCCCAGCTGCTCGCCACGGTCACCTCCTGGTGCGCGCAGCACGGCGTGATGCCGGAGAGGATCTCCGTCGAACGGCACACTCTGGAGGACGTCTTCTTGGAACTGACGGGCAAGGAGCTGCGCTCGTGACCACCACCACCGGCACGTCCACCGGCACCCCCGCCGGCACACCCACCGGCACCTACGCCCCACGCCCCGGCGCGGCCCCGCTCCCCCGCATGATCGCGGCGCAGGCGGCGCTGGAGACGAAGATGCTGCTGCGCAACGGCGAGCAGCTGCTGCTGACCGTGGTGATCCCGACGCTGCTGCTGGTGCTGTTCGGCTCCGTGGACATCGTGGACACCGGCGCCGGAAAGGCCGTGGACTTCCTCACACCCGGCATCCTCGCCCTCGCCGTGATGTCGACGGCGTTCACCGGCCAGGCCATCGCCACCGGCTTCGAGCGGCGCTACGGCGTCCTGAAGCGGCTGGCCTCCTCGCCGCTGCCCCGGTGGGGCCTGATGACCGCCAAGACGGCGTCGGTGCTGGTCACGGAGGTCCTCCAGATCCTCCTGCTGACCGTGATCGCCTTCGCGCTGGGCTGGTCCCCGCACGGCAACCCGTTCGCCGTCCTGCTCCTGCTGGTCCTCGGCACCGCCGCGTTCTCGGGCCTCGGTCTGCTGATGGCGGGCACGCTCAAGGCCGAGGCGACGCTGGCCGCCGCCAATCTGGTCTTCCTGCTGCTGCTCGTCGGCGGCGGCGTGATCGTGCCGCTGGAGAAGTTCGGGCCGGCCGCGCAGAACGTGCTCGGCCTGCTGCCGATCTCCGCCCTCTCAGAGGGTCTCCGGGACGTCCTCCAGCACGGCGCCGGCACGCCGTGGGGCGACCTCGGGATCCTCGCCGTATGGGCGGTCGTGGGGCTGGCCGCCGCCGGAAAGCTCTTCCGCTGGGAGTAGGGACGGAGAGGCATCCGATGGACCCTCGTGAAAGCGTGCACAAGCGGCGCCCTACGATGGAACGCGTGCCAAAGCTGACCCGCGACGACGCCGTGTCCGTCGTGCGCAACCCGCTCGCCTTCATCGCCGAACGCTGGACCCCGCACCCGCGGACCGTCCAGCGGGCGGCCCTCGCCGCGCTCCTCATGGCGGTCGTCATCGTCGTCACCGGCGGCGCCGTCCGCCTGACCGGCTCCGGTCTGGGCTGCCCGACCTGGCCCACCTGCACCGACGACTCGCTGACCACCACCCGGGCCATGGGCTTCCACGGGGTGATCGAGTTCGGCAACCGGATGCTGACGTACGTGCTGTGCGCCGCCGTCGGCTGGGCGATCATCGCGGCCCGCGCGCAGAAGCCGTGGCGGCACAGCCTGACCCGGCACGGCTGGTGGCAGTTCTGGATCGTCATGGGCAACGCGGTGCTCGGTGGCATCGTGGTCCTCGTCGGACTGAACCCCTACACCGTGGCGGCGCACTTCCTGCTGTCCACGGCGCTGATCACGGTGGCAACGGTGATGTGGCAGCGCTCCCGCGAGGGTGACACGGCACCGCGCCCGCTGGTCGGCAAGGCGGTGCAGCAGCTGGTGTGGTTCCTGGTCGCGGCGAGCGGCCTGCTGGTGGCCGTGGGCACGGTGGTGACCGGGGCGGGTCCGCACGCGGGCGACTCCAAGGAGGTGGCCCGCATCCCGATCGACTGGGAGACGGTCGCCAAGCTGCACGCGGTGCTGGCCTGGATCGTGGTGACGCTGACGTTCGCGCTGTGGTTCGTGCTGAAGGCCGTGGACGCGCCGAAGGGACCGCTGGACCGCACCCGGGATCTGTTCCTGGTCCTGCTCGGCCAGGGCGTCATCGGCTACGTGCAGTACTTCACGCACCTCCCCGAGTTCCTGGTCGGCCTGCACATGCTCGGTTCGTGCCTGATGTGGATCGGGGTGCTGCGGGTGCTGCTGTCGCTGCGTGAACGGCCCGGGACGGTGACCGACCTTCCGGAGCGGCCCGCCGAGCCCGCCTCCCTGGCCAAGGCGTAGGGCCCCGGCCCAGGGCCTGCCCCCGGCCGCCGCCCTACAGGGACCGCCCGACAAGGGTCACCCTTGAGAGGCCACTTCGAGGGGCCACCCTCGGGCCGTCACTCCAGCCCGTACACCCGCCGCGCGTTCCCCGCCGACACCAGCCCCGCGACCCGCTGTGCGTCCCCCGGCGCCCAGGCGCCCTCCGCGACCCAGGCCCCGAGCACCCTCGCCAGCGCCTCGCGGAACAGGCTCGCCCCCACCACGTGCAGCTCGGGCAGGCCATGGGCGCCGCTGGAGAAGAGGATCTTGCCGAAGGGGGCGAGTTCCAGAGTCTCGGCGAGGATCGTGGCGGCCCGGGCACCGGTGCGCACCAGGGCGGCGCCCGAGTCGGCGTACACGTGCGGGAAGACGCCGGCGAGGTGGGCGGAGTGGCGGTGGTAGGGGTAGCCGTGCAGCAGGACGAGGTCCGTGCCCAGCCCCGCCGTCGCCCGGACGAAGTCCGTGAGCAGCACCGGATCGGTGCGGTCGACGCGCAGGCCCGGCTCGCCGAGGCCCGCGTGCAGCTGAAGAGGCCGCCCGGAGGCCACCGCGATCCACAGCAGGTGACGCAGCAGCACGGGATCGCTCAGCTCCCCGCCGACCCGCCGCCCGGCCAGCCAGCGCCCCGCGGCGCCCCGCACCTCCCCCGGTCCGGGCGGCTCCGGCGCGAACGCCAGACCGTGGCGTACGCCCGCCACCGAGGTGAAGGCGACGACGTGCGCGGCGGCGCCGTGCACCGACTCGGCGAGGTTGGCGAGGAAGGACTCGACGGTGCCGGAGGTGTCGGCGACCTGCTCGGCGAGGAGTTCCAGGCGCACGATCTCATGAGCGGCGGCGGCGCCGGCCGAGGCCATCTCGCCCGGACCGGTGAGGTCACCGGGCAGTCCGGTGTCGACGAGGTAGGTCGTGATGCCGCTGCCGCGCAGCAGTCTGCGCCCGGCCTCCAGGACGCCCAGTTCCCGGCGCCGGGCGAGGTAACGGGCCGGCGGACAGTGCGGCTCCAGGCCGAGCAGCGGGGGGCACCAGCGGCGTACCGCGAAGCCGGTCTGGGTGTCGAAGAGGGTGGTGCCGGGCGCGGGCGGGCCCTCGGTCCGGGCCAGCTGGGCCTCGAAGGTGCCGAGGCCCAGCTCCGTTCTCAGTACGCCGTGGCAGTACTGGTCCACGAGGGACGGCGTCGGCGTCTCGATCATCCGGTTCTCCCGTGGCTGGACCACTTCCTCCACGGGGCCTAACGGGTGAACCGGCTCTCAGGTGTTGCTGGTGCCGAGACCGGCGTCCCGGTCAGCGGTTGCTCGGGCCGCCCAGCTGGATGCCGGCCATGCGGGACCACTCGTAGGGGCCCGTCCTCACCTTGGCGGCGAACTCGCCCTCGAACGCCTCGTGGACGGTGATCCCGGACTTCCGCACGGCCTCCTCGGCGATGGCGTACGTGGGAGCCACGATGTCGCCCCAGGCGCCGTCCTCGCCCACCAGGACGATCCGGGCGCCGCGCTGTCCGATGTACGCGACCTGGCCCTCGGCGCCGCCGTGGGCCTTGGAGAAGGAGCCGATCCGCCGGGCGAGACGGGTCGCCTTGCGCTCGGCCTTGGGGTCAACCTGCTGCGTGTCTGCCATGGCAGGAGCCTACCGACGAGTAGATCGAACGGCGACGGGCGGGGTGCGTGGCCTTGACCACGCACCCCGCCCGTCCCGAGCGGTCGTCTCAGCGCAGGAAGGGGTCCACCGCGACCGCGACGAAGAGGATCGACACGTAGGTGATCGACCAGTGGAACAGCCGCATCTCCTTCAGCTTGGCGCCGGTCGCCTCGGCCTTCGCCCGGTTCTGCAGCCCGTGCGCCTCCCAGAGCCAGAAGCCGCCCGCGGCGAGCGCGACCACCGTGTAGAACCAGCCCGTGTACCCGAGCGGGGTCAGCAGCAGGGAGACCAGGACCATCACCCAGCTGTAGAGAACGATCTGCCGGGCGACCACCTTGTTGGAGGCGATGACCGGGAGCATCGGCACGCCCACGCGCGCGTAGTCCTCCTTGACCTTCATGGACAGCGGCCAGTAGTGCGGCGGCGTCCAGAAGAACATCACGAGGAAGAGGATGACCGGCGCCCACGACATGGAGTTCGTGACGGACGACCAGCCGATGAGCACCGGGAGGCAGCCGGCGATGCCGCCCCAGACGATGTTCTGCGACGTACGCCGCTTGAGGATCATCGTGTAGACGACGACGTAGAAGAGCAGCGCTCCGAGTGACAGCCACGCCGACAGCCAGTTGACGGTCAGACCGAACAGCAGCGTCGAGACGACGGCGAGGGTGATGCCGAAGACCAGGCACTCGCGGGGGCTGACCATCCCGGTGACCAGCGGGCGCTGAGAGGTGCGGTCCATGAGCGCGTCGATGTCACGGTCGATGTACATGTTCAGCGCGTTGGCGCCGCCCGCGGACAGGTAGCCGCCGACACAGGTGAGCAGCACCAGCTCGAGGTCCGGCACCCCCTGCTGCGCCAGGAACATCACCGGAACGGTGGTGATGAGCAGCAACTCGATGATCCGCGGCTTCGTCAGAGCCACGAACGCCTTGATCCGGGCCCCGAACGGCCTGCGCCTCGGGTTCTGGCTCGCACCGAGCTCACCCTCCCCCAGAGCCTCGAGGGCCTGGGTGGTACCCCCAGGACGGGATTCGACGGCCGTCACGCACACCCCTGACAGAGACATCCCAGCGAACCCGCACCGTGAACGTTCGGTAAGGGCCGCGCGTACCACGCCACTGTAGACGTTGCCCAGACCCCGGCCTTCGCGGGGGTCGGTCGTGTTGGCCGGGCCGCGGTGACCGTCCTCGCGGCGGGGCGCGGGCCACCGAAGCGGTGATGCGGCTCGGACCCGGCAGAACGGCGACCGGAACGGCCGGGGCGACGGTGTTTCGCAATAGCGAAGGGAACAGTCTTTCGGAAAGCCTTCCGCATGAGCTTCCTCCATCCCTCCCGACACGCTTGCGACCGCACTTCCCGACACCCATACGGGCCCCTTCTCCGCACCCTTCCGACGGGCGCGGCTCGGCTCGATTGAGCGATCGGATGAGCGGCTCCGTATTCAGTTGCCGAATATGGTTCCGGCCGGTCGGGAGGCGGATTTCGGAGAGTCCCGGCAGTCTGGAATGACTCGAAAAAATGCACGTCCTTACGGGGGTAGGCTCAGCAATGGCCGGCCGACGCGAGAAACGCCGGCAGCCGGTGCGCGCTCACGTGTACCGGCATCCGACATGTGGAGAGGAGCCCTGACCCAGGGTGAGCACCAAGCCGACCACCACAGACCTCGAGTGGACCGAGTTGGACCAGCGCGCGGTGGACACCGCGCGTGTCCTGGCCGCCGATGCCGTACAGAAGGTCGGCAACGGCCATCCCGGTACGGCGATGAGCCTGGCTCCTGCCGCCTACACCCTGTTCCAGAAGGTGATGCGGCACGACCCGGCGGATCCGCAGTGGGTGGGGCGCGACCGTTTCGTGCTGTCCGCCGGCCACTCCTCGCTGACCCTCTACACCCAGCTGTACCTGGCCGGTTTCGGCCTGGAGCTGGACGATCTGAAGGCCTTCCGCACCTGGGGTTCGAAGACCCCCGGTCACCCGGAGTACGGGCACACGACGGGCGTGGAGACCACGACCGGCCCACTGGGGCAGGGCGTGGCGAACGCGGTGGGCATGGCGATGGCCGCCCGTTACGAGCGCGGCCTGTTCGACCCCGAGACCCCCGCGGGCGAGTCGCCGTTCGACCACTACATCTACTGCATCGCCGGTGACGGCTGCCTGCAGGAGGGCATCTCGGCCGAGGCGTCCTCGCTGGCCGGCCACCAGCAGCTGGGCAACCTGATCCTGCTGTGGGACGACAACCACATCTCGATCGAGGGCGACACCGAGACGGCCGTCTCCGAGGACACCGTCAAGCGCTACGAGGCCTACGGCTGGCATGTGCAGCGCGTGGAGCCCAAGGCGGACGGCGACCTGGACCCGCAGGCGATCTACGCGGCGATCCAGAAGGCCAAGTCCGTCACCGACCGGCCGTCCTTCATCGCGATGCGCTCGATCATCGCCTGGCCGGCCCCGAACGCCCAGAACACCGAGGCCGCGCACGGCTCGGCGCTCGGCGAGGACGAGGTCGCCGCCACCAAGCGCGTCCTGGGCTTCGACCCCGAGCAGCACTTCGAGGTCGCGGACGAGGTCATCGGCCACACCCGCCAGGCCCTGGAGCGCGGCCGGCAGGCGAAGGCCGAGTGGGAGAAGTCCTTCCAGGCCTGGCGCGAGGCGAACGCCGAGCGGGCCGCCGAGTACGACCGGATCGCGAAGGCGGAGCTGCCCACGGGCTGGGACGAGAAGATCCCGGTGTTCGAGGCCGGCAAGGGCCTGGCCACGCGTGCCGCGTCCGGCAAGGTGCTCCAGGCCCTCGGCGAGGTGATCCCGGAGCTGTGGGGCGGCTCGGCCGACCTGGCCGGTTCGAACAACACCACGATCGACAAGACGTCGTCGTTCCTGCCCGAGGGCAACCCGCTGCCCGAGGCGAGCCCCTACGGCCGCACCATCCACTTCGGCATCCGCGAGCACTCCATGGGCGCGGAGCTGAACGGCATCACGCTGCACGGCAACACCCGCGTCTACGGCGGCACCTTCCTGGTGTTCTCCGACTACATGCGCAACGCGGTGCGGCTGTCCGCGCTGATGCACCTGCCGGTGACGTACGTGTGGACGCACGACTCCATCGGCCTGGGCGAGGACGGCCCCACCCACCAGCCGGTCGAGCACCTGGCCTCGCTGCGCGCGATCCCGGGCCTGAACATCGTCCGCCCGGCCGACGCCAACGAGACCGCGATCGCCTGGCGGGAGATCCTCAGCCGCTGGACCAAGGAGTTCGGCAAGGGCGCCCCGCACGGTCTGGCGCTGACCCGCCAGGGCGTGCCCACGTACGAGCCCGACGACGACGCGGCGCGCGGCGGCTACGTCCTCTTCGAGGCGGAGGGCTCCGACGGGCAGAGCGCGGAGCCCGAGGTGATCCTGATCGCCACCGGTTCCGAGGTGCACGTGGCCGTCGAGGCGCGCGAGCAGCTCCAGGCCGACGGCGTTCCCACCCGTGTGGTCTCGATGCCTTCCCAGGAGTGGTTCGAGGAGCAGGACCAGGGGTACCGGGACAGCGTCCTTCCCCCCGCCGTGCGAGCGCGCGTCGCGGTCGAGGCGGGCGTGGGTCAGCCGTGGCACAAGTACGTGGGAGACGCGGGGCGCATTGTTTCCCTGGAGCACTTCGGTGCCTCCGCCGACGCCAAGGTGCTCTTCCGCGAATTCGGCTTCACCGCCGAGAACGTGGCCGCCAAGGCCCGGGAATCCATCGCCGCCGCCCAGCGCTGACGCTCACATAAACGACACGTAGGAGATGCAATTTCCATGACAGACGCACTCAAGCGCCTCACGGACGAAGGCGTCGCGATCTGGCTGGACGACCTGTCGCGCAAGCGGATCACGTCCGGCAACCTCGCCGAGCTGATGGACCAGCAGCACGTCGTGGGCGTCACCACCAACCCGACGATCTTCCAGAAGGCCATCTCGCAGGGCGACGGGTACGAACGGCAGCTGTCGGACCTGACCTCCCGGAAGGTGTCCGTCGAGGAGGCCCTCCGCATGATCACCACGGCGGACGTCCGGGACGCCGCCGACATCCTGCGCCCGGTCTACGACGCGACCGACGGCCAGGACGGCCGGGTCTCCATCGAGGTCGACCCGCGCCTGGCGCACAACACCAAGGCGACCGTCGCCGAGGCCCGCCAGCTGGCCTGGCTGGTGGACCGCCCGAACACGCTGATCAAGATCCCCGCCACCCAGGCGGGCCTGCCGGCGATCGCCGAGACCATCGGCAACGGCATCAGCGTCAACGTCACGCTGATCTTCTCGCTGGAGCGTTACCGCGAGGTCATGGACGCCTACCTGACCGGACTGGAGAAGGCCAAGGAGCGCGGCCTGGACCTGTCGAAGATCTACTCGGTGGCGTCGTTCTTCGTCTCCCGCGTGGACACGGAGGTCGACCGGCGCATCGACGAGATGGGCACCCCCGAGGCCAAGGCACTGCGCGGCAAGGCGGGCGTGGCCAACGCGCGTCTGGCCTACCAGGCGTACGAGGAGGTCTTCGCCTCCGACCGCTGGAACGCGCTGGAGAAGGCGGGCGCGAACAAGCAGCGTCCGCTGTGGGCCTCCACCGGTGTGAAGGACAAGGCGTACAAGCCGACCATGTACGTCGAGGAGCTGGCGGCGCCGAACACGGTGAACACCATGCCGCAGGCCACGCTGGAGGCCACCGAGGAACAGGGCGAGATCCGCGGCGACGCCGTCCGCGGCACCTACGACCAGGCCCGCGCCGACCTGAACGCGCTGGAGAAGATCGGCATCTCCTACGACGAGGTGGTCCAGCTCCTGGAGGACGAGGGCGTCGAGAAGTTCGAGGCGTCCTGGATCGACCTGCTGAAGTCGACCGAGGCGGAGCTGGAGCGCCTCGCTCCCACGGAGGGCTGACACCTTGTCGCCGCTTTCCGGTACCGGAGCGAACCCGCTCCGTGACCCCGCGGACCGACGGCTCCCGCGCATCGCGGGGCCGTCGGGCCTGGTCATCTTCGGGGTCACGGGCGATCTTTCGCGCAAGAAGCTGATGCCCGCCGTGTACGACCTCGCCAACCGGGGTCTGCTGCCGCCGGGCTTCTCGCTGGTGGGCTTCGCCCGCCGCGACTGGGAGCACGAGGACTTCGCCCAGGTCGTGCACGACGCCGTCAAGGAGCACGCGCGCACGACGTTTCGCGAGGAGGTCTGGCAACAGCTCAGCCAGGGCATGCGCTTCGTGCAGGGCACCTTCGACGACGACGAGGCGTTCGAACGGCTGCGCGGCACGATCGAGGAGCTGGACAAGGCGCAGGGCACGGGCGGCAACTTCGCCTTCTATCTGTCGGTGCCGCCGAAGTCGTTCCCGGTCGTCATCCAGCAGCTGAAGAAGCACGGCCTGGCCGAGCAGACCGGCGGCTCCTGGCGGCGCGCGGTCATCGAGAAGCCCTTCGGTCACGACCTGAAGTCGGCCGAGGAGCTGAACCGGGTCCTGCACGAGGTGTTCGAGCCGGAGCAGGTCTTCCGCATCGACCACTACCTGGGCAAGGAGACCGTCCAGAACATCCTGGCGCTGCGCTTCGCCAACCAGATGTTCGAGCCGATCTGGAACCGGTCCTTCGTGGACCATGTGCAGATCACCATGGCCGAGGACATCGGCATCGGCGGCCGGGCCGGCTACTACGACGGGATCGGCGCCGCCCGCGACGTCATCCAGAACCACCTGCTCCAGCTGCTCGCGCTCACCGCGATGGAGGAGCCCGCCTCCTTCGGCGCGGACGCGCTGGCCGCGGAGAAGGAGAAGGTGCTCGGTGCCGTCCGGCTGCCGAAGGACCTGGGCGAGTCCACCGTGCGCGGGCAGTACGCGGGCGGCTGGCAGGGCGGTGAGAAGGTCATCGGCTACCTCGAGGAAGAGGGCATCGACAAGAAGTCGAAGACCGACACGTACGCGGCGATCAAGCTGGGGATCGACAACCGCCGATGGGCAGGCGTCCCCTTCTATCTGCGCACCGGCAAACGGCTGGGCCGCCGGGTCACCGAGATCGCGGTGGTCTTCCAGCGGGCCCCGCACTCCCCCTTCGACACCACGGCGACGGAGGAGCTGGGCCAGAACGCGGTCGTCATCCGCGTCCAACCGGACGAGGGCGTGACGGTCCGCTTCGGCTCCAAGGTGCCGGGCACCTCGATGGAGATCCGGGACGTGTCGATGGACTTCGCCTACGGCGAGTCCTTCACCGAGTCCAGCCCGGAGGCGTACGAGCGCCTGATCCTGGACGTGCTGCTCGGCGACGCCAACCTCTTCCCGCGCACGGAGGAGGTCGAGCTGTCCTGGAAGATCCTCGACCCGATCGAGGAGTACTGGGACAAGCACGGCACGCCCGCGCAGTACGCGTCCGGGACCTGGGGGCCGGCCGAGGCGGACGAGATGCTCGCACGAGACGGACGGAGCTGGCGCCGGCCATGAAGATAGACCTGACGGCCACCACGGCCGGGAAGATCAACAAGGCGCTGGTGCAGGCCCGCCGGGCGATCGGCACCCCGGCCGTGGGCATGGTGCTGACCCTCGTCATCGTCACCGACGAGGAGAACGCCTACGACGCCCTCAAGGCCGCCGGTGACGCCTCCCGCGAGCATCCCTCGCGCACCCTGGTCGTCATCCGGCGCGTCTCGCGCACCCTGCGTGACCGCACGTCGTCGCGGCTGGACGCCGAGGTCCGGGTGGGTGCGGAGGCCGGCACCGGCGAGACGGTGGTGCTGCGGCTGTACGGCGAGGTGTGCGACCACGCCCAGTCGGTGGTGCTCCCGCTGCTGCTGCCGGACGCGCCGGTCGTCGTGTGGTGGCCGGTCAGCGCCCCGCTCGACCCGGCGAACGACCCGCTGGGCGCGCTGGCCCAGCGCCGGGTCACCGACACCTACGCCTGCGAGGACCCGCTGCGCGAGCTGTCGGCGCGCGCCGAGGCCTACCACCCCGGTGACACCGACCTGGCGTGGACCCGGATCACGCCGTGGCGCTCGATGCTGGCGGCCGCGTTGGACCAGGTGACCTGCGAGGTCCGGTCGGTCGAGGTGGAGGGCGAGGAGTCCAACCCGAGCTGCGAGCTGCTGGCGATGTGGCTCGCGGACCGGCTGGAGGTCCCGGTGAAGCGCTCGCCGTCGGCCGGGCCCGGGCTGACCGCGGTCCGGCTGGACACCAACTGCGGCCCGATCAAGCTGGACCGGGGCGACGGCAGGCTGGCGACCCTGGCCATCCAGGGGCAGCCGGAGCGTGCGGTGGCGCTGAAGCGGCGGGAGACGGCCGAGCTGATCGCGGAGGAGCTCCGGCGGCTCGACCCGGACGACACCTACGCGTCGGCACTGCGTTTCGGCGTGGACCGGCTGGCCGGCGCCACCGGGCCGGTGCTCGACGAGGAGGGGCCGGTCGCCGTCGCCACAGCCGAGGAGGACACGGCGAAGGCGCCCGCGCAGCGGGCGGCCTCCCGGACCGCCCGGAAGTCGACGAGCCGGAAGGCGGCGGCGAAGTGAGCACTCCTCAGCTGGTCGTGCACCGCGACAAGGAACTGATGGCGCAGGCCGCCGCGGCCCGGCTGATCACGAAGATCGTGGACGCCCAGGCCTCGACGGGTGCGGCGAACGTGGTCCTGACGGGCGGCCGCAACGGCAACGGCGTGCTGGCCGCGCTGGCCGCGGCTCCGGCCCGGGACGCGATCGACTGGGGCCGTCTGGACCTGTGGTGGGGCGACGAGCGGTTCCTGCCGGAGGGCGACCCGGAGCGCAACATCACGCAGGCCGAGGAGGCGCTGCTGGACTCGGTGCCGCTGGATCCGAAGCGCGTGCACGCCATGCCCGCCTCGGACGGCCCGTACGGCACGGACGTCGAGGCCGCGGCCGACGCCTACGCCGAGGAACTGGCCCGTGCGGCCGGTCCCGCGAACCACGGCGCGGTGCCGACCTTCGACGTGCTGATGCTCGGCGTGGGCCCGGACACCCATGTGGCGTCGCTGTTCCCGGAGCACCCGGGGGTCCGGGAGACGGAGCGCACGGTGATCGGCGTCCACGGCTCCCCCAAGCCGCCGCCGACCCGTATCTCCCTCACCCTGCCCGCGATCCGCTCGGCCCGTGAGGTCTGGCTGCTGGCGGCGGGCGAGGACAAGGCGAACGCGGTGGCCATGGCCCTCTCCGGCGCCGGCGAGATCCAGGCCCCCGCGGCGGGCGCCCACGGCCGCGCCCGCACCCTGTGGCTCCTGGACACGGCGGCGGCCTCCCAGCTCCCGAGGTCGCTGTACCCGCCGGCCTCGGCGTGAGCCCACGGGCAGGGGGGTGGCGCGGTTTCCGCACCACCCCCCTGCCCGTCCCGCGGTCCGGCCCTACTTGACGGATCCGGCCATGACCCCCTGCACGAAGTGCCGCTGGAACGCGAAGAACACTGCCACCGGCACCACCAGCGACAGGAACGCCCCCGGCGCCAGCACATCGATGTTGCTTCCGAACTGCCGTATCTGCGACTGCAGTTGAACCGTCAACGGCTGCGACGAACTGTCCGCGAACAACAGCGCCACCAGCATGTCGTTCCACACCCACAGGAACTGGAAGATCGCGAGGCTGGCGATCGCCGGCCGGCCCACGGGCAGCACGAGCTGTACGAAGATGCGCCACTCCCCGCCCCCGTCCATCCGCGCGGCCTCCAGCATCTCCTTCGGCATCTCCGCGAAGTAGTTCCGCAGCAGGAACACCGCGAACGGCAGCCCGTACGCCACGTGGAACAGCACGACACCGGGGATCGTGCCGAACAACCCCAGCTGCCCGAAGAGTTTGGCCACCGGCAGCAGCCCGATCTGCACCGGCACCACCAGCATCGCCACCACCAGCAGGAACAGCGGCTCGCGGCCGGGGAAGTCCAGCCAGGCGAAGGCGTATCCGGCGAGCGCGGCGATGACGACGACGAGCACGGTCGCCGGCACCGAGATCAGCACGGTGTTCCAGAAGGCCTGGGTGATGCCCGCGTTCTTCAGCAGCGCCGAGTAGTTGTCGAAGGACAGCTGGCCGGGGCTCGTCAGCGCCGTCCACCAGCCGCCCTTGGCGGTGTCCTGGGCCGACCGCAGCGAGGACACGAACAGCCCGGCCAGCGGCGTCAGCCAGACCAGGCCGATCACCACGAGGAAGGCCTGCACGAGCCCGTTGCCCAGGCCCCTCCTGACCGCGTTCATCGCTGACTCCTTCGGAAGCGGCGGACGTTGAAGACCATCGCGGGGATGACGAGCAGCAGAAGCAGCACACCCAGCGCGCTGCCCAGTCCCTGGTTGTTGCCGCCGCCGAAGGACACCAGCCACATCTGCGTCGCGAGCACGGTCGCGTCCTCCTGCACCGGCCCGGGCGCGATGATGTAGACGAGGTCGAACACCTTCATCACGTTGATGACGAGCGTGACGAAGACGACCGTCAGCACCGGGGCGAGCAGCGGCACGGTGATGCGGCGGAAGATCTGCCACTCGTTGGCCCCGTCCATCCGGGCCGCCTCCAGCGCGTCGCGCGGCAGCGTGGACAGTCCGGCGCCGATCAGCACCATCGCGAACCCGGTCCAGATCCACAGGTACGCACCGATGATCGCCGGAGTGACGAGCGTCGGCCCGAGCCAGGAGACGCCCTGGTAGGGCGGAGCGAAGTTGGACTCGGGGAGCCGGAGGGCGTACGACCCCGCGGACAGGCCGGAGAAGCGGAAGGAGCCGTCGGAGGCGGTGGTGGCGTACGCGACGGTCCGCCCGTCGCGCACAGCCTCGACCTTCATCCCGGGCAGGCCGTTCTCGCGCCGGTCGATCTTGCCCTGGGTGCCCGACCCGCCGGGTGTGAAGTCCAGGTAGACGACCCCGCGCACCTCGCCGGCGGCGGCCTTGCGTCCGGCCGCCGGCCAGGCGGGCGAGGCGTCCTTCGGCAGGTCCTCGGGCAGCACGCCGACCATCGGCAGCGACACGGTCGCGCCCGGCGACACGGCCGCGTTCGTGGTGTACGAGCCGTCTCGGCCCTGGGTGAGCCCGTGCGGTCCGGTGCGGGCCCGTGCCGTCGGGTACGAAGAGGTGCCGGAGAAGGCGTCGTGGACGGAGACGACGGCGGCGTTGAGCACGCCCTTGTCGGGGTCCTGGTCGTAGGCGAGCCGGAAGATGATCCCGGCGGCGAGGAAGGACACCGCCATGGGCATGAACAGCAGCAGCTTGAACGCCGTGGCCCAGCGGACCTTCTCCACCAGCACGGCGAGGATCAAGCCCAGTCCCGTCAGCAGCGCCGGGGCGACGACCACCCAGATCACGGTGTTCCGGATGGCCTTGAGGGTGGCCGGGTCGCGGAACATCTCGGTGTAGTTGTCGCCGCCGACGAAGCGGGTGCCGGAGGCGTCGAAGAAGCTGCGGCCGACGGAGAACAGCACCGGGTAGACGACGAGCGCGCCGAGCAGCAGCAGCGCGGGGAACGCGAACAGCAGGGCGACGATCCGGCCGCGCCGCCGCTCGCGGCGCGCGCGGCCGGCCGGACCGGCGGGCGGCACAGAGCTCGCCGCCCGCTTCTTGGTGACGGTGGTGGCGGTCATGACCGCTCAGCCCTGGCCCTGGTACGCCTTGGCCGCCGCGGCCTCCAGCTTCGCCGCGGTGGCCTTCGGGTCCGACGGGTCGCGCAGGAAGTCCTGGAGCAGCTTCCACTCGCCGGTGCCCTTGGTGCCGCCGAAGGCCGCCGGGGCCTGGTCGGACATGTCGAAGCGGACCGAGTCGCCCGCGTCGACCAGGGACTTGGCGGTGGCCCGGGTGACGTCGTCGCCGTAGGAGGCCAGGTCGAGCTTCTTGTTCGGGGACAGGAAGCCGCCCGCCTTCGCCCACACGGCCGAGGCCTCGGGGGTGGCCAGGTACTCCAGGAGCTTCATGCCGGCCTTGGCGTTCTTGCCGTCCTTGAGCACGACGGCGGCGTCACCACCGCTGACGACGGGCGCCTTGCCGCCGTCGACGGCGGGGAAGGGGAAGAAGTTCGCGTCCTTGCCGATGGTCCTGCCGAACTGGTCGTGGGCGACGCCGGCGACGAAGTCGCCCTCGTAGACCATGCCGGCCTGCGGCTTGGGCCCGAACACCTTCTCCACCGAACCGGGGAAGTCGGTGTTGAGGGCCTCCTTCTGCCCGCCCGCGATCAGCTGCTTGTCCTTGAACAGCTTGCCGAGGGTGCCGAGCGCCTTGACCACACTGGCGTCGGTCCACTTCAGCCGGTGCGCGGCGAGGGCGTCGTACTTCTCCGGGCCGGCCTGGGAGAGGTAGATGTTCTCGAACCAGTCGGTGAGGGTCCAGCCGTCCTGCCCGGCGACCGCGAAGGCGGCGAGCCCGGAGTCGGAGACGGTGTGCCCGGCCTTGAGCATGGCGTCGTAGGTGGTGGGCGGCTGGACGCCGGCCTGGGTGAGCGCGTCGGGGCTGTACCAGACGGTCGACTTGTGGGCGGCCTTGAAGTACAGGCCGTACAGGGCGCCGTCGACGCTGCCGTACTTCTTCCACACCGGCGCGTAGCCCGCGTCGATCTCCTTCTGGGTGGTGGCGGACAGCGGGGTGAGCCAGCCCTTCTTCGCGAACTGCTGGAGCACGCCGACCTGCGGGACCATCACCACGTCGGGGGCGTTGCCGCCCTCGATCTTGCTGCCGACGACGGTGGAGACGTTGTCGCCGGTGGACACGAACTGGGTCTTGGCGCCGGTCTTGGCGGTGAACGCGTCCAGCACCTTCTGGAAGTTCTTCTGCTCGCTGCCGGACCAGACGCCGGCGACGGTGACGGTCTGGCCGCTCAGTTCCTTGTCGCCGCCGCCCGCCGAGACCGGGTCGCCGCCGCAGGCGGTGGCGCCGAGGGCGAGGACGAGGGCGGTGCAGCCGGTGAGCAGGGCGGTACGTCGTCGCATCATCGTGGATGTCCCTTCGGGGGATGGAGAACTGACGGGTTCACAGGTCGGTGTCGTCGGCGATCCACCAGGCGGCGGTGGACCCGGCGAGCACTCCGGGTGGGCAGGGACCGCTGGCCAGCAGCGGGGTGCCGGGGACGGGGGCGGGCGTGGGGGCCGTGCCGAAGTTGACGGCGCAGACCAGGCCGTCACCGCGGGCGAAGGCGAGGACCCCGGGCGAGGTGTCCAGCCAACGCAGCGTGCCTTCGCCCAACTGGGGTAGTGAGGACCGCAGTTGCAGACCGTCGCGGTACAGGTGCCAGAAGGAGCGGGTGTCGGCGAGGGCGCGGTCGGTGGCGTACTCGGCGAAGTACTCGGGCTGCGGCAGCCAGGGCTTGGCGCCCTCGGCTCCGGAGGTGAAGCCGAACGGGGAGGCCTGGCCCGACCACGGCAGCGGGACGCGGCAGCCGTCGCGGATGCGGGCACGGCTGCCGGTGCGGCGGAAGATCGGGTCGGTGAGCACGTCGTCGGGCAGGTCGACGACCTCGGGCAGGCCCAGTTCCTCGCCCTGGTAGATGTAGGCGGCTCCGGGCAGCGCCAGCATCAGCAGGGCCGCGGCGCGGGCGCGGGCCGCGCCCAGGGGCTGCTCCGGGAGGGGCACGGTCCCCCGGCCGCTGCCCTCGGTGACGGGTTCGCCGTAGCGGGTGACGCTGCGGACCTGGTCGTGGTTGTTGAGGACCCAGGTGACGGTCGAACCCGTGCCGGCTATGTCCTGCATGGCCTCGGAGACGACCTTGCGGAAGGCGTCCGCGTCCCAGGGCGCGCTGAGCAGGTCGAAGAAGAACGCCTGGTGGAGCTCGTCGGGGCGGACGTACCGGGCGTGTTCACGGGCGTTCGGTACGGACACCTCGCCGACGAGGAGGCGTTCGCGGCCGTCGCGGGCCGTGTACTCCTCGCAGACGGAACGCCAGTGCCGCCACACGTCGTGCACCTCGGGCTGGTTCCAGGCGAGCGGATTGACCGAGTCGCGGGTGCGGGCGTCGGCCTCCGGGTCCGGGGAGTCGGGTAGTTCCGGGTGCTTGAAGAGGCCGGCGGCGACGTCGATGCGGAAGCCGTCGATGCCCCGGTCCAGCCAGAAACGCAGGACGCGGTCGAACTCGGCGGGGACCTGGGGATCGCGCCAGTTCCAGTCGGGCTGCTCGGGCGTGAACATGTGCAGGTACCACTGGCCTGGGCGGCCGTCGGCCTCGGTGACGCGGGTCCAGGCGGGGCCGCCGAACATGGCGTGCCAGTTGTTCGGCGGCTCGGTGCCGTCGGGGCCGCGGCCGTCGGCGAAGTGGAAGCGGGTGCGGGCCGGGCTGCCGGGCGGGGAGGCGAGCGCCTCACGGAACCAGGGGTGCTCGGTGGAGCAGTGGTTGGGGACGATGTCCAGCAGCACCTTGACGCCCAGCCGGCGGGCGGTCGCGATCAGCAGGTCGAACTCGGCGAGGTCCCCGAAGAGCGGGTCGACGTCGCAGTAGTCGGCCACGTCGTAGCCGTGGTCGTGTTGCGGTGAGGGATAGAAGGGGCTCAGCCAGATCCCGTCCACACCGAGCTTCTTCAGATACGGCAGCCCGGCCCGGACCCCGGCCAGATCACCGACGCCGTCGCCGGTGCTGTCCAGGAAGCTGCGGACGTACACCTGGTAGATCACCGCGTCGCGCCACCAACGATGCCTGTTCAACCCATTGCCTTGTCTCTGTCGAGCAGTCGTTATGCATGCATGTTATGTAGGTGTTTCACGAGCATGTCAACGAACCAGGCACAAGCTACTGGGCAGTTGACCTGTGAAATCCGGACTTGTCCGGACGGAATCGACGCAGAAGTGATGGCAGCGTTACTTAACAAGTAACTAGGCGAGGAGCCCGGGCCAAGGGGACGGCCCTATCGGCGGGCGATGGCGTCGAGTTCCCGCGCCAGCCGGCGCACGGCCTGCTCGGGCGTCTGACGCCCGGTCAGCGCGTCGTGCACGACGGCCTGCACCACCAGGCTTACCTGGTCGTAGTGCGGGCTCTTGGGACGCGGCGCGGCCGAGAGGACGGCGGCGCGCAAGGTCGGCAGATACGGGAACCGCTCCACGAGGGCGGGGTCCTCGTAGAGCGCGGCACGCACCGGCGGCAGCGAGCCCCGTGTGAGCACCTGACGCTGGACGCGCTCACTGGTCAGGTACGCGATCAGGCGGGCGGCGGAGTCGGGGTGCCGCGCATGGGTGTTGACGGCGAGGTTGGAGCCGCCGAGGACACTCGTGCCCGGGCCGTCCGGGCCGGGCAGCGGCACGGCGCCGATCTTCCCGGCGACCTCGGACCCCGGGGCGGCGGCGACGGCGTACGCGTAGGGCCAGTTGCGCAGGAAGAGCAGCCGGCCGTCCTGGAAGGCCTGCTTGGACTCCTCCTCCTTGTAGGTGAGGGCCGCCTTGGGGATCCAGCCCTCCCGGAAGCCGCGCGCGAGGAATCCGATGCCCTCGCGGGCCGCGGCGGAGTTGACGGTGACGCGCGCGCCCTCGTCGCCGAGGATCGTGCCGCCCGCCGAGTACACCGCCTCGGCCGCGTTGACGGTGAGGCCCTCGTACGGCAGGAACTGGCCCGCGTAACCACCCAGTCCGTACTTGGGCGCGATGGTCTTCGCGTCGTGTTCCAGCTCGGCCCAGGTGCGCGGCGGCGGCACACCCTCCTTCGCGAGGATGTCCTTGCGGTACAGGAGCAGTCCGGCGTTCGTGACATAGGGGACGGCGTACAGCCGCCCGTCGTAGGTGGCCGTGTCGACGACCGGCGGCAGGAAGGTCTTCAGCGGGAAGCGGTCGCGCGGCAGCGGCCGGATCCAGCCGGCGGCGGCGAACTCCGAGGTCCAGTTGACGTCGATGTTGAGCACGTCGAAGCGGCTGCGGTCGCCGCCGCGCAGGTCGGTGGTCATCTGCGCGTGGGTCTCGTCGGCGGAGTCGGGCAGCTCGACGAGGGTGACCCGCTCGCCGGGGTGGGTGCGGTTCCAGCCCTGGAGGAGGGGGCCGAGATAGCCGGTGAGGTCCCCGGCGGTGGCCAGGGTGAGCGGGCCGCGGCCGTCGTCCGCGCCCTCCTCGGCGTGGGCGCCGGAGGCGACGTACCCGGTGAGGATCACGACGAGTGCGAGAAGGCCCCTACCGGTGGCGTGTATCCACCGCATAGGTTCCTCCCTGAACACGTACGCCTGGCTCCGGGCACCCTCGCCCGGGAGTCAGAGGCCATGTATACCTGTTAGGTATGGGCGATACTAGGGCCTGGAGCACATTGTGAGAGGACAGGAGGAGAGCACGAGTGCGCCTGCCCCTCCTGGCACTCCTCGCGCGCGGCCCCGCCCACGGCTACGAGCTCAAGCAGGACCTTGAGCAACTGCTGGGCTCCGCGTACCCTCAGCCGAACGTCGGCCAGATCTACGTGACCCTCGGCCGCCTCGAGAAGTCGGGACTGATCGAGGGCGAGGAGGTCGAGCAGTCCAGCCGGCCCAACAAGAAGATCTACCACCTCACCGACACCGGACGTGAGGAGCTGCGCGCCTGGTTCGCGGAGCCCGAGGACGAGCCGCGGGTGCGGGACGAGTTCTTCATGAAGCTCGCCCTCGCCCCGCAGACCGGCCTCGCCGACCAGATCGCCCTCATCAACAAGCAGCGGCGTCAGTACCTCAACACCATGCGCAACCTGTCGAAGCTGGCCGCGGCCGAGAACCGGGACAACCGAATCGCCCATCTGCTGATCGAGGGCGCCATGCTGCACCTCCAGGCCGACCTGGACTGGCTGGAACGGTGCCAGGAGGAACTGGAGGAGCCGCGGTGAGCGACCATGCCACCCCGCTGCTGCGCGCCGAGGGCCTCGTCAGGACGCACTACGGCGAAGGTGCGCCCGCCCGTGCCGTGCGCGGGGTGGATCTTCAGGTGGCGCGCGGCGAATTCGTGGCCGTCACCGGTCCCTCCGGCGCCGGCAAGTCGACGCTGCTGCATCTGCTGGGCGGCCTCCAGCGGCCGGACGAGGGCAGCTACTGGCTGGACGGCCGGTGCACCGACTCCTACAGCGAGGCCCGCTGGGCGGAGGAGCGCCGGAAGGTCATCGGGATCGTCTTCCAGTTCTTCAACCTGGTCTCCAACCTGTCGGTCGGCGACAACGTCGAGCTGCCCGCCCTGCTCGCCGGCCGCTCCCCGAAGCAGGCTCGCGCCGAGCGGCAGGAACTGCTGGCCGAGCTGGGACTCGAGGGCAAGGAGCGCGGCATGCCGGGCGAGCTGTCCGGCGGCGAGCAGCAGCGCGTCGCGCTGGCCCGTGCCCTGGTCAACCGGCCCCCGCTGCTGCTGGCCGACGAGCCGGCCGGCAGCCTGGACAGCAAGGGCACCCGTGAGGTGATGCGGCTGCTGTCCCGCTTCCACCAGCGCGGCCAGACCATCGTCCTGGTCACCCACGACGCCCGGCTGGCGAGCGCCGCGGACCGGGTGATCTCCTTCTTCGACGGCCGCATAGCCGACGACGCGGAGCTGGACGGCACGCCGTCCCGCCGGGCCGGGACGTCCGGCGTACTGGAGCTGAGGGACTGACCCCATGCGTGCCACCCTGCGCTGGGCGCACTCCGATCTGCGGACGCACCGCGGCGAGGCGCTGTTCCTCGTGCTGGCGACCGCCGGCATCGTCGCCTCGCTGCTGCTCGCCACGGCGCTGTTCGGCTACGCCACCAATCCCTGGCAGCGGGTCTTCACGCAGGCGCGCGGCGCGCATGTGTGGATCCACGCGCTGCCGTCCGCGGACACCCACCGGCTGGCCGCGCTGGACGGCGTGGACGCCGTCGCCGGCCCCTACGCCACCGAGTCCGTCACCGTCTCCGTCCGCGGCACCCGCGCGTCGGCCGAACTGCGCGGCATTCCCGGGCGGCCCGCCGTCGGCCGCCCGCTGCTCGTCTCGGGCCACTGGCTCGACCCGGCCCGGCCCGACGGCGTGGTGCTGCAGGACAGCCTGGCCCGTGCCCTGCTCGCCGAACCCGGGGACACCCTGACACTGCCCGGCACGGCCCGGACGCTGACCGTCGTGGGCATCGCCGACAGCGCCGAACCCCGCTACGGCCCCGGTGATCGGCCCGGACTCGTCTGGGCGGTGCCGTCCGCCGTGCGCGATCCCCGCGGCCAGGTCGTGGGCCTGCGCCTGGCCGACCCGGACGACACCGACTACGCGGTCCAGCGCGCCGTCACCGTGCTCGGCGCCGGCTCGGTCACCGAGGTCTCCACCTGGCGGCAGGCACAGGCCCAGGCGCAGGGCGACAACCGGCTGCTCGGCCAGGTGCTGGGCCTGTTCGGCCTGGGCGCGCTGGTGGCCGCCGCCTTCGCGGTGCACGGGGCGATCGGCACCCGGATCCGCGGTCATCTGCGGGACATCTCGGTGCTGAAGGCGATCGGCTTCACACCCGGCCAGGTGGTCCGGATCTTCCTGCTCCAGCACGTGGCGTACGCCGTGCTGGGCGCGGTGGCCGCGGCGGCCCTCATCCAGGGGCTGGGTGCCCGCGTGCCGGGGCGGCTGGGTGACGCGGTCGGGGTGTGGCAGGGGCTGCCGGGGCACGCGGCGGCGCTGGTCGTGGTGCCGGTGGGCGCGGTGCTGTTCATCGGTGCGGTCACCGGGCTCGCGGCCTGGCGGGCGGGCCGGGTGCCTCCGGTGCCGGGGCCGGGCCGTGCGACCGTGCCCGGCGGGCGGCTGCCGGGCGCGGCACGCCGGGCCCTGGCCCTGCGGCTGCTCGGTCTGCGCCTGCCGCCCGCCCTGGTCCTCGGCGGGCACCAGGCCTTCGCCCGCCGTCCGCGCACCCTCGCCACGATCGGCCGGCTCGCGCTGCCGCTGCTGCTGATCGTGGTGGCGATGAGCGCCTGGACCACCATCGACCGGTTCCACAGCCGGCCCGAGCACCTCGGGCTGCCCGCCGCGCTCACCGTGCGCGGGGACGGCACCCTCGGCGACCGGGGGACGCGGGCCCTGCTGGACCGCGAGCCCCGGGTCGCCGCCGTCTACCCGGGTGTGGAGACGGCGGCGCTGGTCCCGGGCCAGACCGCGACGATCGCCCTGCGGGGCCTGGGCACTCGGCAGAACCCCTACCCGTACACCCTCGCCGAGGGGCGCCTCGCCCACGGCCCGGACGAGGCGGTCGCGGGGCAGGGCCTGCTCGACCTCCTCGACGTGCGGGTCGGCGACTGGGTGCGGATGACGGTCGGCGAGCAGCCGCAGATCCTGCACATCGTGGGCCGCAGCATCGAGCCGGAGAACGGCGGCCGGGTCATCTCCACCTCACTGGACACCCTCCGCGAGAACGACCCGCACCTCGCCCCGACCCTCTACCAGCTGCGGTTGCGCCCCGGCGCCGACGCGCACCAGGTCGCCGCCGCCCTGCTCGCGGCCGGTCACGGACACCTGGACGTGCACGCCGTGACCAACCCGGTCGACGGGCTGTCCCCGCTGCGGGCCGTGGTCGCCGGACTGGTCTGTGTGCTCGCGCTGATCGGCCTGGTCGAGCTGCTGACCGCGATCGGCGGCACCGTGCGCGAGGGCGAGCGGGACCTGCTGGCCCTGAAGGCGATGGGCCTCTCGCCGCGCCAGATCACCGCGATCACCGTGACGGCCACCGGCTGCACCGCCCTGGCGGCCGTGGTGATCGCCGCGGCCGCCGGTCTGCCCCTGGCCCACTGGCTGATCGACGCCCAGGGCCGCTCCAGCGGCATCGGTGCCGGCATCGCCGCGGGCCCCTCCCCGCTGCTCCTGCTGCTGTTCGGGGTAGCGGCGGTGGCCGGTGCCGCGGGACTCGCCGCCCTGCCCGCGTCCCGGGCGGCGCGGCGACGGCTCGCGGACACGCTGAGCGCGGTGGCCTGAGCCCCGGCCCGGCGGTCCGTCCCGGGGCGCGCCGGAGGCGGGACCGCGGCAGGGTCAGCCGGTGGCCTGCCCTGTTCCCCGCTGTCTCCTGCCCCGCCGCCGGTCCCACCTGACTGACGACCCGGCACCTGAGTGTGTGTCACGCGGTCGGCGGCGGGGGCACCTGGTGCTCCGGCGCGACCGCTCCTGCGTGCTGCCCGCGTGCGGGTATCAGAGCGGTGACGGACAGGACGAAGAACGCCGCCGTGAGCAGCGCCGGGGTGTTGGCGCCCCAGGCGGTGGCGACGACGCCGCCGAGCACCGCGCCGAGGGGCGCTCCGGCGACCGCGAGGGTCCGGAAGGCCGCGCTGACCCGGCCGAGCATGTCGGCTGGGCTGCGCTGCTGCATCAGCGTCGTGGTGTTGACGTTCCACACCATGCCCATGAGGCCGAAGACGGCCAGCGCGGCCACCAGGGCGACCATGCTGCGCACCGAGCCGATGACCACCAGGGCGGCGATCTGCACGGTGCCGGCCAGGAACACGGCCCGTATGCGGCCCAGCCTCGCCACGATCCGGCTGTTGACCGCTCCCCCGGCCAGGCTGCCGACCGTGTAGGCGGTCGTCGCCGCCGCGTATCCGCCGGGGCCGGCGTGCAGCCAGCCGGTCACCACGACGACCAGGGTGGCGATGAGGGCGCCCATGCCGACGTTGCACAGGGCCGTGGCGGCGCACAGGGCCCTGAGCGCCCGGTCCCGTCCGAGGATGCGCAGGCCGTCGGCGATCTCGCGGCGCAGGGTGCTGCCCGGCTGTCTCGGCTTCTGCTCGGGTGCGCTCGTCCGCAGCGAGGCGACCAGGGCGGCGGCCACGAAGAAGGTCACGGCGTCGACGGCGAAGGGAGCGAACGCCGCGGCGGCGATCAGCAGGGGGACCGCCGGGCCACCCAGCAACCCGCCCGCGACGCGCTGCCCCGTCATCAGTCGGGCGTTGGCGCTGCCGAGCGCCTCGCGGTCCACGAGGGCGGGCAGCAGGGCCGTGGCGGCGTTGTCGAAGAGCGTCTGGAGCGTGGTGAGAGCGAAGGCCAGGGCGATCAGCAGGGCGATCGAGGCGTGCCCGAGGGCGACGGCCACCGTGAAGCCGCCGACCAGCACGCCGCGTACCGCGTCCACCGTCCACATCGCGCGCCGCTGGTCCACCCGGTCGGCGACGGCGCCGCCCAGCAGACCGAAGACGATCCAGGGCAGATAACCGCAGGCCGTGACCGAGGCGATGAGCAGGGGGTCATCGGTCAGCGAGGCGGCCAGCAGGGGCAGTGCCGCCGTACGCAGCGCGTCACCGAAGCTGGACAGCACGGCGGCGCTCCACAGCCGCCCGAACGCCCCACGCCACGCTGGGCCCACCACCGTCCCGGCTGCCCGCACCGCCCCGGCCGTCGTCATGTCCTTGCCCCCTCGCGATTCGTACGATGCACAAACCGTAGAGGGCACCACTGACAATCGGTCCGCGGCTACCTGCCGGCCGGGGAACGAAGCAGGTCCGGCTCCATGCCCACGGGCACCGGCCGGACGTGAAGTCCTAGATCTCGCCGCGCAGTTTGGCGAGCGCCTCGGCCAGGATCGCCTCACCGTCCGCGTCGCTGCGCCGCTCCCGCACGTACGCCAGGTGCGTCTTGTACGGCTCGGTGCGCGGCGGGTCCGGCGGGTTGTCCCGGTCCTGACCGGCCGGGAAGCCGCAGCGCGGGCAGTCCCAGGTGTCGGGGACCTGCGCGTCGCTGGCGAAGCTGGGCTGTGTCTCGTGCCCGTTGGAGCACCAGAAGGAGATGCGCAGACGCGGCGCGGACTCGCCGCGCTCGGCCTCGCCCATCGGCCCCGCCCCGACCCGGCTTCCTCGGATCGCGTTGCCACTTGCCACGGTGTAACTCCCTGCGTGATGGTGCCGCGAAGCGAGTCGGCGTTCCGCTTCGCTGCGAGCGCCTCAGTCTACGTAAGGCCCAACGCGCGTCCAGTGATTGGAGTTACCTGCCCCCCACCACAGACGCAAGCCCCATGATAGGCCGCGCTCCGAAGCGCGTACCGACCATGGGGCTTTACGTACGGAATGTGCGGTGTGCACCGGCCGACGGCGCGCCGGCGCACCTCGTCAGCCGCTGAACCCGGTCAGCTGCCGGACTTCAGCGGTCAGCTGCTGGACTTCATCAGGATGCCGAGGACCACGATGCACGCGAACCACAGCAGACCGATCGCCACGGTGATGCGGTCGAGGTTGCGCTCGGCGACCGAGGAGCCGCCGACGGAGGACTGCATGCCGCCGCCGAACATGTCGGAGAGGCCGCCGCCCTTCCCCTTGTGCATCAGCACCAGCAGCAGCAGCAACAGGCTGAAGATGATCAGGGCGATCGAGAACCCCAGAACCACGGCTGGACCAACTTCCTCGGACTCGGATGGACGACGGGGGCACGGCGCCTCGGCTGTGCCCCCGCCAGGGTACGACGTATCGCCGCTACCGCCTACTCACGTCCGGCTCACTGATCGCGGAAGCGGACGATCTTGACGAACTCGTCGGCGTCCAGCGAGGCGCCGCCGACCAGGGCGCCGTCGATGTCGGCCCGCGACATGATCTCCGCGACGTTGCCCGCCTTCACGGAGCCGCCGTACTGGATGCGGACCTTGTCGGCCAGCTCCTGGGAGTACAGCTCGGCGATCTTGCCGCGGATCGCCGCGCAGACCTCCTGGGCCTCCTCGGCGCCGCAGACCTTGCCGGTGCCGATGGCCCACACCGGCTCGTAGGCGATCACGATCGACTCGGCCTGCTCGGCCGGGAGGTCCTTCAGACCGCCCTCGACCTGGGTGAGGGTGTGGGAGACGTGGTTGCCCTCGTCGCGCACCGTCAGCTCCTCGCCGACGCACAGGATCGGGGTCAGGCCGTGCTTGTAGGCGGCCTTGACCTTGGCGTTCACCAGCTCGTCGGTCTCGTTGTGGTACTGACGGCGCTCGGAGTGGCCGATCACCACGTAGGTGCACTTGAGCTTGGCCAGCATCGGGCCGGAGATCTCGCCGGTGTACGCGCCGGAGTCGTGCTGCGAGATGTCCTGGGCGCCGTACTTGATCTTCAGCTTGTCGCCGTCGACCAGGGTCTGCACCGAGCGCAGGTCGGTGAAGGGCGGCAGGACGGCGACCTCGACGGCCTCGTAGTCCTTGTCGGCCAGGGCGAAGGCGAGCTTCTGGACGTGGGCGATGGCCTCGAGGTGGTTGAGGTTCATCTTCCAGTTGCCCGCCATCAGCGGCGTGCGGGTGGTCATTGAGGTCAGTCCTCCAGTGCGGCGAGGCCGGGGAGCGTCTTGCCCTCGAGGTATTCGAGGGAGGCGCCGCCGCCGGTCGAGATGTGGCCGAATGCCGACTCGTCGAAGCCCAGCGTACGGACGGCAGCGGCGGAGTCGCCGCCACCGACGACGGTGAAGCCCTTCGAGTCGACCAGGGCCTGGGCGACGGCCCGGGTGCCCTCGGCGAAGTCGGGGTGCTCGAAGACGCCCATCGGGCCGTTCCAGAAGACGGTGGCGGCGTCGGCGAGCTTCGAGGCGTACAGGGCGCCGGTCTCGGGACCGATGTCCAGGCCCTCCTGGTCGGCCGGGATGGCGTCCGCGGCGACCGCGGTCGGGTGGGCCGGGGCCTTGGTCCTCAGGTCCGGGAAGTCGGGCGAGACCAGCGCGTCCACCGGGAGCACCAGCTCGACACCGGTCTTCTCGGCCCGCTCGAGGTATTCCTGGACGGCCGGGATCTGGTCCTCCTGCAGGAGGGACTTGCCGACCTCGTACCCCTGGGCCTTGAGGAAGGTGTACGCCATGCCGCCGCCGATGAGCAGCCGGTCGGCCTTGCCGAGCAGTTGGTCGATGACGGCGAGCTTGTCGGAGACCTTGGCACCGCCGAGGGCGACGACGTACGGCCGCTTGACGTCCTCGGTGAGCTTCTTCAGCACGCCGACCTCGGTGGCGATGAGGTAGCCGGCGTAGTGCGGCAAGCGGGCCGGGAGGTCGTAGACCGAGGCGTGCTTGCGGTGCACCGCGCCGAAGCCGTCGCCGACGTAGACGTCCGCGAGGGCGGCCAGCCGGTCGGCGAACTCGCCGCGCTCGGCGTCGTCCTTGGAGGTCTCACCGGGGTTGAAGCGCAGGTTCTCGATGACCGCGACCTGGCCGGGCTGCAGGCCGTCCACGGCGTCGTGGGCGGCGGGGCCGACGGTGTCCTGGGCGAACGCCACGGGCGCGCCGAGGAGTTCACCGAGCCGCTCGGCGGCGGGCAGCAGCGAGAAGGCGGGGTCCGGGGCGCCCTTGGGGCGGCCGAGGTGGGAGGCGACGACCACCTTGGCGCCCGCCTCGGCAAGGGCCTTGACGGTGGGCAGCACGGCACGGATACGGCCGTCGTCGGTGATGACACCGTCGGCCAGCGGCACGTTGAGGTCGGCGCGGACGAAGACCCGCTTTCCGTTCACGCCTTCGGAGAGAAGTTCGTCGATCGTCTTCATGGATGGGACTCCTGAGGAGGGGCTCTTGATCGTACGAGGACTGGTCGATCCGCACGTCGGCCGGGGTCGTGGACCGGCACGGTACCGGCGTCGGCCGGGCCGCTGCCGGTACGTCCGGCCCGCCGGGCGCGCGTCATGCGGTGCGTGCGTCACGTCGCACGCGCCTGACGCCGTACGTGCGTCAGGGCTCGGACCGCGCGACGTTGCGCTGCCCGAGCCCTGGACTCACATCGAGGTGCCTGCTGGGGTCGATCAGAGCTGGTTGCCGACGAAGACCGTCAGGTCGACGAGGCGGTTGGAGTAGCCCCACTCGTTGTCGTACCAGCCGATGACCTTCACGTTCTTGCCCTCCTGGACCATGGTCAGGGAGGAGTCGAAGGTGCAGGACGCCGGGGCGTTGACGATGTCGGAGGAGACGATCGGGTCCTCGGTGTACTCGAGGATGCCCTTCAGCTCGCCCTCGGCGGCCTTCTGGAAGGCGGCGTTGACCTCTTCCTTGGTGACCTCGCGGGAGAGCTCGACGACGAGGTCGGTGACCGAGCCGGTGGGGACCGGGACGCGCATGGCCATGCCGTCCAGCTTGCCCTTGAGCTGGGGCAGCACCAGGGCGGTGGCCTTGGCGGCGCCGGTGGTGGTCGGGATGATGTTCTCGGCGGCGGCGCGGGCGCGGCGCAGGTCCTTGTGCGGGAAGTCCAGGATGCGCTGGTCGTTGGTGTACGCGTGCACCGTCGTCATCAGGCCCTTGACGATGCCGAAGTTCTCGTCGAGGACCTTCGCCATCGGCGCCACACAGTTGGTGGTGCAGGAGGCGTTGGAGATGACGTTGTGGTTGGCGGCGTCGTACTGGTCCTGGTTGACGCCCATGACGACGGTGACGTCCTCGTTCTTCGCCGGCGCGGAGATGATGACCTTCTTCGCGCCGCCGGCGAGGTGCTTCTCGGCGTCTTCCTTCTTGGTGAAGATGCCGGTGGACTCGATGACGATGTCCACGCCCAGCCGGCCCCAGGGGATCTCGGCCGGATTGCGCTCGGAGAGGACCTTGATGGTCTTGCCGTCGACGGTGATGGTGTCCTCGGTGTGCGAGACCTCCTGCTTGAGGCGGCCGAGGATGGTGTCGTACTTCAGCAGGTGAGCGGTGGTCGCGGTGTCACCCAGGTCGTTGACAGCCACGATCTCGATGTCTGCACCCTGCTCCAGCAGCGCGCGGAAGTAGTTACGACCGATGCGGCCAAAGCCGTTGATGCCTACGCGGATCGTCACGAACCGATCTCCTCGTTGGTACGCCGGTTTCGACTCCGGCGAGCTGTATTGGGATGTCCCCGACCACCCACGACCCTACCCCTCCCGGGCCTCCGAAGTGACATTCGGACGCTCCAGGAAAGACGCGGCGATCCATACGCGTCAGTAGAGACACAGGCCGCTCGCACGAGCGTCCGGATCACCCTGTTTCGCTACGGATGTCGTTGCCGGGTTGACCGCATTGGTCACTCTTTCGTGATGGCCTCGGCTCACTTGTGAACGGGCGTCCCTGGACCGCTCCGCGGGCCCTGGACCGGGTGCGCGGAGGGGCCGCCCGGGGCCTCCGCCGTCACCGGCCGGTCGGTCGACAGGGGTGGCGGACGGCACGTGGCGAGCGGCGTGCGGCAGACCGCGAGCGGGGCGGAGCGACAGACGGCGAGCGGGGCGGAGCTGCGGACGGGGGGAGCTGCGGACCGCGAGCGGCAAAGCGGCAGTTGCTCCCGCACGCACGACGAACTGTCGTCGTCGCGAACCCATTTGCGAACAGGGCGCGGCCCGCGAAGGGAGTTGCGGTAGCAGCCGCCGCACCACCCTGCCCGACGGCGGCTCGACGGCCGACGGCGACCACTCTCGTGCACTTCCGACGATCACGGACAGCACCGTGGCGGTCGGTTGTGGGCGTTCGTGGTCGCCGTCGCGTGTACGCGGGTCAGCCCGCGAGATTGTCCGCGAGTTCCTCGGTGAGGTTGGCCTCGGTGCCCGGGATGCCCAGGTCGGCGGCGCGCTTGTCGGCCATGGCCAGCAGCCGGCGGATGCGGCCGGCGACGGCGTCCTTGGTCAGCGGCGGGTCGGCGAGCGCACCCAGTTCCTCCAGGGAGGCCTGCTTGTGCTCCATGCGCAGCCGGCCCGCCGCCGCGAGGTGCTCGGGCACGTCGTCGCCGAGGATCTCCAGGGCCCGGGCCACCCGCGCACCGGCGGCGACCGCGGCGCGGGCCGAGCGGCGCAGGTTGGCGTCGTCGAAGTTGGCCAGCCGGTTCGCCGTGGCACGGACCTCGCGGCGCATCCGCCGCTCCTCCCAGGCCAGCACCGACTCGTGTGCGCCGAGACGGGTCAACAACGCGCCGATGGCGTCACCGTCACGGACGACGACCCGGTCCACTCCGCGCACCTCACGGGCCTTTGCGGCGATGGACAGCCGGCGGGCGGCGCCGACCAGGGCGAGCGCGGCCTCCGGTCCGGGGCAGGTCACCTCCAGCGACGAGGAGCGGCCCGGCTCGGTGAGCGAGCCGTGCGCCAGGAAGGCCCCGCGCCAGGCGGCCTCGGCGTCGCAGGTGGCCCCCGAGACCACCTGCGGGGGCAGACCGCGGATCGGGCGGCCCCGCCCGTCGACGAGACCCGTCTGGCGGGCCAGCTGGTCACCGCCCGCGACGACGCGTACCACGTAGCGCGAGCCGCGGCGCAGCCCGCCCGGCGCCATCACGATCAGCTCGGAGCTGTGTCCGAAGATCTCCAGGATGTCCCGCTTCAGCCGGCGCGCCGCCATGGCGGTGTCCAGTTCCGCCTCGATCACGATGCGCCCACTGACCAGGTGGAGGCCGCCGGCGAACCGCAGAATGGCGGATACCTCCGCCTTCCTGCAGCAGGTCCGGGTGACGGGGAGCCGGGAGATCTCGTCCTTCACCGCTGCCGTCATCGCCATGGGCCGATCCTTCCATGCATCCGAAAAATACGGTCGTACGCGGCGGCCAGCAGCTCCGGGTCATGCCGCGGAGTTCCGTCCCTCCGGGCCACCGGCGCCAGCTCGACCGCGGCGCCGAACCGCTTGGCGGCCTCGGTGAGCACTTCGCGGTCGGGCACGGCGGCCTCGTCGGCCAGCACCACGTCCAGGGCGAGTTTAGGGGCGTGTCGTCCCAAAACCTCCAAATGACGCTGCGGGGAGAAGCCCTCGGTTTCTCCTGGCTGCGGGGCGAGGTTCAGGGAGAGCACACGGCGTGCCTTCGTCTCGGTGAGCGCGTCCAGAAGCTCGGGCACCAGCAGGTGCGGGATGACCGAGGAGAACCAGGAGCCGGGTCCGAGCACCACCCAGTCAGCGTCCAGCACCGCCGCCACGGCCTCCGGGACGGCGGGCGGGTCGTGCGGCACGAGGTGCACGGACTGCACCTCGCCGGGCGTGAGCGCCACCGTGGCCTGGCCGCGGACGGTGTCCACGTCGTCGGGGCGCTCCGGGTCGTGCCCCTTGACCAGGGCCTGGAGCTCCAGCGGCACGGCGGACATGGGCAGCACACGCCCGTGCGCCCCCAGCAGCTTGCCGACCAGGTCCAGGGCCTGGACGTGGTCGCCGAGCTGCTCCCACAGGGCGACGATCAGCAGATTGCCGACGGCGTGGTCGTGCAGATCGCCCTGGGAGGTGAAGCGGTGCTGGATGACGCGTGCCCAGGTCTGGCCCCAGTCGTCGTCGCCGCACAGCGCGGCCAGCGCCTTGCGCAGGTCGCCGGGCGGCAGCACGCCCAGTTCGTCGCGCAGGCGCCCGCTGGAGCCGCCGTCGTCGGCGACGGTGACGACGGCGGTCAGGTCGCCGGTGATCCGGCGCAGTGCGGCGAGCGAGGCGGACAGGCCCCTGCCGCCGCCGAGGGCGACCACCTTGGGCTGGGCACCGCGACGACGCGGCCGGGCGCCCCGGGACTCGGGACGGGTCGCGCGCCCTTCACCCGCCTGGTGGCCCGAGGCGGCGGACAGCCTGCCGGCACGTCCCTCCGGCACCACCCGGCGCAGTCTGCTCAGCCGCGGAGTACGTCCGGTCACTCGCGCCCCATGTCCCGGTGGACGACGACGGTCTCCACGCCCTCGGCCGCGAGTCGTGCGGCGAGCTTCTCCGACATGGCCACGGAGCGGTGCTTGCCGCCCGTGCAGCCGATGGCGATGGTCACGTAGCGCTTGCCCTCGCGGCGGTAGCCGGCCGAGATCAGCCGCAGCAGTTCGGCGTAGCGGTCGAGGAACTCCTTGGCGCCGGGCTGGTTGAAGACGTAGGCGGCGACCTCCTCGTTGAGGCCGGTGTACGGGCGCAGCTCCGGCACCCAGTGCGGGTTGGGCAGGAACCGCATGTCCGCGACCAGGTCGGCGTCGACGGGCAGCCCGTACTTGAACCCGAAGGACATCACCGTGGCCCGCAGCTCGGGCTCCTCCTCGCCGGCGAACTGGGCGTCCATCTTGGCGCGCAGCTCGTGCACGTTGAGGCTGGAGGTGTCGATCACCAGGTCGGCGTCGCCGCGCAGCTCGCGCAGCAGCTCCCGCTCGGCGGCGATGCCGTCGACGATGCGGCCGTCGCCCTGGAGGGGGTGGGGGCGGCGCACCGACTCGAAGCGGCGCACCAGGGCGTCGTCCGAGGACTCCAGGAAGACGATCCGACGGGTGACCTGCCGGGCCTCCAGGTCCGCCAGGGACTCCCGCAGATTGTCGAAGAAGCGGCGGCCGCGGACGTCCACGACGACCGCGATGCGCGCCACGTTGCCCTGCGAGCGGGCGCCGAGCTCCACCATGGTGGGGATCAGCGCGGGCGGCAGGTTGTCGACGACGAACCAGCCGAGGTCCTCCAGGCACTTGGCGGCCGTGGACCGCCCGGCGCCGGACATACCGGAGATGATCACCAGCTCGGGGATGGCCGCGTCGGGGACGCCGCCCGTGTCGATGCCCGTACTCACCTGTGCTCCGTCTTCCCGGACCGAGGGCTGCCCCTGGTCCTCGCGTGGCTCCTGGCGGGCCTGATCCCGCGGCTGGGTGGGGTGCGCCTGTTCTCGCCGCTGTGCGCGCTGCTCGTCGTGCTCGGTCATGTCTCCTGGCCCCGTCGATCGTTCCGGGCGCCCGCGGGAACGGGCTCCCCTGCGGCACCGGCCGTCGCTCCGGATGCCGTCTCCTCCACGTCTTCCATGATCTCTCCGGTCGCCGTGTTCACGGCGGGTGCGGCCGGGGCCGCCTGGGCGAGGGCCCCGGCGATCGTCTCGGCCGTCTTGCGGCCTATGCCGGGCACCTCGCAGATCTGGTCGACGGTGGCGGACCGCAGCTTCCTCACCGACCCGAAATACTTGATGAGCGCCCGCTTGCGGGTGTCGCCGAGGCCCGGCACGTCGTCCAGGGGGCCTGCGCGGAACCGCTTGGCCCGCTTGGTGCGCTGGTAGGTGATGGCGAAGCGGTGGGCCTCGTCACGGACGCGCTGGAGCAGGTACAGCCCTTCGCTGGTGCGCGGCAGGACCACCGGGTCGTCCTCGCCGGGCAGCCACACCTCCTCCAGGCGCTTGGCCAGGCCGCAGACGGCGATGTCGTCGATGCCGAGCTCGTCCAGGGCCCGACGGGCCGCGGCGACCTGGGGCTGCCCGCCGTCGACGACGACAAGCTGCGGTGGATAGGCGAACTTTCTCGGACGGCCTTCATCGTCCTTGAGGTCGTCGTCCACCCACTCGCCGCTCTTCTCCATGTCGGCCAGATAGCGCCGGAAGCGCCGGGTGATCACCTCGTGCATGGAGCGGACGTCGTCCTGCCCCTGGAAGCCCCTGATCTGGAAACGCCGGTACTCGCCCTTGCGCTGCAACCCGTCCTCGAAGACGACCATGGAGGCCACCACGTCGTCGCCCTGGAGGTGGGAGATGTCGTAGCACTCGATGCGCAGAGGGGCGCTGTCCAGGTCGAGGGCCTCGGCGATCTCCTCCAGGGCGCGCGAGCGGGTGGTCAGGTCGGAGGCGCGCTTGGTCTTGTGCAGGGCGAGCGCCTGCTGGGCGTTGCGCTGCACGGTCTCCATGAGGGCCTTCTTGTCGCCGCGCTGCGGGATGCGCAGGGACACGCCCGAGCCGCGGCGGTCGGTGAGCCACTGCTGGACCGGCCCGAGGGGGTCGGGCAGGGCGGGGACGAGGACCTCCTTGGGTACGGCGTCCCCGCTCTCCTCGCCGTACAGCTGTTGCAGCGCGTGCTCGACCAGGGCCCCGGTGGTGACCTCCTCCACCTTGTCGGTGACCCAGCCGCGCTGACCGCGCACCCGTCCGCCGCGCACGTGGAAGATCTGCACGGCCGCCTCCAGCTCGTCCTCGGCGACGGCGATCAGGTCGGCGTCGGTCGCGTCGGCGAGCACGACCGCGTTCTTCTCCATGGCCTTCTTCAGGGCCTCGATGTCGTCACGCAGGCGGGCCGCCCGCTCGTACTCCATCTCCTCGGCCGCCTGTGTCATCTGCTGTTCCAGGCGGCGCACATAGGTGCCCGTGCGGCCGGCCATGAAGTCGCTGAACTCCTCGGCCAGTTGTCGGTGGTCCTCGGCGGAGATCCGGCCGACGCAGGGGGCGGAGCACTTGCCGATGTAGCCGAGCAGGCAGGGGCGGCCGGTGCGGGCGGCGTTCTTGAAGACGCCGGCCGAGCAGGTGCGCACGGGGAAGACGCGCAGCAGGAGGTCGACGGTGTCGCGGATGGCCCACGCGTGGGCGTACGGACCGAAGTAGCGCACGCCCTTCTTCTTGTGGCCGCGCATGACCTGGACGCGCGGGAACTCCTCGTTCATCGTCACCGCGAGGTACGGGTAGCTCTTGTCGTCGCGGTACTTGACGTTGAACCGGGGGTCGTACTCCTTGATCCAGGAGTACTCCAGCTGGAGGGCCTCGACCTCCGTGGACACCACGGTCCACTCCACGGACGCGGCCGTGGTGACCATGGTGCGGGTGCGCGGGTGGAGGTTCGTCAGGTCCTGGAAGTAGTTGGCCAGGCGCTGACGCAGACTCTTCGCCTTTCCGACGTAGATCACCCGGCGGTGCTCGTCCCGGAATCGGTAGACCCCGGGAGAGTCCGGGATGTCTCCCGGCTTGGGGCGGTAGCTGGAGGGGTCGGCCATGTCTCACACCCTACTGGCGAGGAGTGACAGCGCGGCGAGCCTGTGGACAACGCGCTCGGCGCCGGGCTCGCCGGGAGCAGTCCGCCCTCGCACCGGGGTGCCGACCGCGCTCGACGGGGTCCGGACTCCCCACCGCGGGCGGGGCGGGCCCGCCCCGCGAGGGGTACGGACTCGGCCAGGAGTACGCGGCGGTCCGGCCTCAGGTGTTGTCGGGACATGGGCTACACGCTTCAATGCGGGGGAAGTCGGGGCCGTGGGGGTGGTCCCTGCGACTCGCGTGAACGGTCTGACCAGCCGTTGTGCACCCCGCACCTTCACAGAAAGGCCCGTGCATGCCGCACGCCTCCCAGCAGACGGACGTCGCTACCGCGGAACTGGACACGGCTCTGCGGGGCGGCCCCTTCCACGTGGCGCTGCGCGCCGCGATCGCCGCCCGCGGGCTGCCGCTGCAACGCGTGCAGCACCATCTGTCGCGCTACGGGGTCCGGGTCGGCGTCACCAGTCTGAGCTACTGGCAGCAGGGCGCCCGGCGCCCGCAGCGCCCGGAGTCGCTGCGGGCCGTGCGGGCCCTGGAGGAGATACTGCGGCTGCCGGACGAGTCCCTGATCCGGCTGCTGGCCGAGAACGGCGGGGACCGGGAGCATCCGGCCGGACGGCCCGCCTCCCGTTCCTACCGCTCCTTCGTCGAGGCCTCCGGTGTGCTGCGCGGGCTGCTGGCGGATCTGGACGCCCCGCCCGACGGCGGACTGCAGACCCTCGGCCACCACGAGCGCGTGCGCATAGGGGCGCGCCGGGAACTGGCCGGGCGCGAGTCGCAGCACATCGTGCGCGCGCTGCGGGACGGTGTGGACCGGTTCGTCGCCGTCCACCACGGTGATCCGGGCTGCGCGCCGGAGCGGATGGCGGTGCAGGCGCTGGAGAACTGCCGCACCGGACGCGTGCGCCGGCACCACGACACCGGGGTCCTGGTGGCCGAACTGCTCTTCGACACCAGTCTGCGGGCCGGCGACACGTATCTGTTCCGGTACGGCGTCGAGGACGGCACGGCCGGGGTGTCGCGCGAGTACGTCCGGGCCTTCGACTCGGCGGGCGGGCAGTACGCCCTCCAGGTGCGGTTCGACGCCGCCGCCCTCCCGGCGCGCTGCCACCGGTTCACGCAGCACTCGGCGGCGGCCCCGCGCAGCGACCGGCAGGAGCTGCCGGTGAGCGAACGGCACCGTTCGGTCCACCTGGTGGAGCCGCGGGTCCGGTGCGGGATCCTCGGGATCGGCTGGGACTGGGGGTAGCCCGCCTGCGCGGGGGTGAGCCGGTCAGGCGCCGGGACCGGCGACGATCTTGCCGCCCTCCGCGCGCACGGGGAGTGCGACGAGCGGCTCCGTGGCCGGGGACTGCACCACTTCGCCGGTCGTGGCGTCGAACCGGCTGCCGTGGCAGGGGCAGATCAGGGTCGTGTCCTGGAGCTTGTTGATCGGGCATCCCGCGTGTGTGCAGACGGTGCTGAACGCCTTCAGCGCGCCGCCCGCGTCCCGGCTGACGACCACGTTGTGGTCCCGGTACAGCTTGGCGCCGCCCTTGGGGACCTCGCTCTCGGGACCGAGGTCGACCGGGGCGGTGGGGGCGGCCGGGGCCGAGGCGCCGCCCTCGGGTCCGCAGGCGACGAGCCCGAGCCCGGCGACGGGGGTGAGGGCCGCTCCACGAAGGATCGTGCGGCGGCGCGCGGACGGACGGCCGGGCATGGGGAACTCCACTGGTCGCAGGGTTGTGCACGCCGACGATACCCACCGCGTCGAGGGACCCCGGGGCGGGGTCCGCGAGACGTAAACGTTTGCGCAAGCGTTTACGTCCGACGCGGAATGGGATACGGTCCCGGCCAACAGGCCCCG
The DNA here is from genome assembly GCF_053589015.1 of Streptomyces sp. NPDC003393. Taxonomy (NCBI): domain Bacteria; kingdom Bacillati; phylum Actinomycetota; class Actinomycetes; order Kitasatosporales; family Streptomycetaceae; genus Streptomyces; species Streptomyces sp. NPDC003393. Next base: position 103,616 of record NZ_JBSFRB010000006.1, read on the forward strand.
AGGTCCCGCCACGGCACAGGACGAACAGCCGTGCGGCGGTGGGACGAAGCCGGGGCCGCACGGCGGTTCGGAAGGGGAACGCGATGCCGACCATGGCCGATGTGGCGCGCAGCGCCGGCGTCTCCGTGGCGACCGTCTCACATGTGCTGAACGGCACCCGTCCGGTGCTGCCGCACACCCGTCAGGCGGTGCTGGCCGCCGTGGAGGAGCTCGGCTACACGCTCAACGGGCTCGCCCGCTCCCTCGTCACGTCCCGGACCCGGTCCATCGGTCTCGCGGTGTCCGCCATCAGCAACCCGTACTTCACGGAGATCCTCCAGGGGGTCGAGTCCAGCGCCCTGGAGCACGGCTACAGCCTGCTCATCGCCGACCCGCACGACGACCCCGCGCACGAACACACGGTGGTGCAGCTCCTGCACGAGCGCCGGGTGGACGGCGTCATCGTCGCGCCGTCCGCGCGTCCGCGGGAGCTCGTCGCCTACCTCACGCGGCACGGCGTACCCGCCGTGTTCCTGGACCGACTGGTGCACACCGGCATGGACACCGAAGAGCGGGAGGCACCCGGATTCGACCAGGTCTGCGCCGAGAACGCCGCACCGACGGCCGGACTCGTCACCCACCTCGCGTCCCTCGGGCACCGCCGGATCGGCCTGGTCGCGGGCCTGCCCGGACTGAGCACGACCAGCGAGCGGATCAGCGGGTACCGCCACGGACTGGCCGCCGCCGGTCTCCCTCACGACGAACGGCTCGTGGTGCACGGCGACTCCTCGGCGGACGGGGCGGAGCATGCCACGGCGTCCCTGCTGTCCCTCGCCGTGCCGCCCACCGCCCTCGTCACCGCCAACAACGCGATGACCATCGGTGCCCTGCGCGCGCTGCGCGAGCGCGGCCTGTCGGTGCCCGAAGACATGGCGCTGTGCTGCTTCGACGACTTCGACTGGGCCGACCTGTTCTCCCCGCGGCTGACCGCCGTCGCCCAGCCCGGCAGAGAGCTCGGCGCCCGGGCCCTGCGGGTGCTGCTGGACCGTCTGGCCGAGCCGGACCGGCCCGCCCGCACCGTGCGGCTGCCCTGCACCTTCGTCCACCGCACCTCCTGCGGCTGTCCCGCTCGGCCCGAGAAAGGAACGGACACGTGATCGTCGTCGCCGGTGAGGCCCTGATCGACCTGGTACCGCGGGGCGCGGGCGCCCTCGCGGACCTCAAGCCGGCGCTCGGCGGCGGCCCCTACAACACGGCCGTCGCCCTCGGCCGTCTCGGCTCCCCCACCGCTTTCTGCTCCCGCACGTCGTACGACGCCTTCGGCGAGGCCCTGCTCGACGGGCTGCGCCGGGCGGGGGTGGACGTCTCCGGTGTGCAGCGCGGCAGCGAACCGACGACGCTGGCGGTCGCCACGGTCGACGCCGACGGCTCCGCCGCGTACTCCTTCTACGTGGACGGGACCGCGGACCGGCTGTTCAGCGTGCCCGCCGGGCTGCCCGCCGGGACCCGCGCGGTGTCCTTCGGCACCTGTTCGCTGGTGCTGGAGCCGGGTTCCGGCGCCTACGAGGAGTTGATGCGGAGCGCGGCCGGCCAGGGTGTGTTCACCGCGCTCGACCCGAACATCCGGACCGGGCTGATCCCGGACCCGGACGCCTACCGGGCTCGGTTCCGCGGCTGGCTGCCGTCGGTGTCCCTGCTGAAGCTCTCGGAGGAGGACGCGCGGTGGCTGGGCGGCACTCCGCGCGAGTGGCTGGCCGCCGGGCCCTCGGCCGTCGTGATCACTCACGGGGGCGACGGGCTCACCGCGTACACCCGGGACGGCGCGGAGCACTCCGTGCCGGGCGTGAAGGTGGACGTCGTCGACACGATCGGCGCGGGCGACACCGTCAACGCGGCCCTGCTGCACGGCCTGGCCGCTCGCGACGCCCTGTCCCCGGAGGGCCTCGCCGGCCTCGGCGCCGAGGGCTGGACCCGGCTGCTGCGGTTCGCGGCCCGGGCGGCCGCGGTCACCTGCTCCCGCGCGGGCGCGGAGCCGCCGTACGCGTCCGAGGTGGGCGAGCCATAGCGACATGCGGCTGGGCGCCTCACGGGTTGGTTTCCGTGAGGCGCCCAGCACTCGGTCGCGGCTGTTCGTGCGCTCCTGGAGCGCTCGCTCAGGCCTTGCGGGCCCGCGCCGTCTTCTGTGCGGGGACCGTCTTCTTCGCGCCCGCGGCCTTCTTGGTCGCCGTCCCGTCCGCGGCCTTGGCCGTGCTCGTCCGCGCCGTTCGCGTCCGCGGTGTCGCCGAGGCCGCCGCCACCGCCTTGCCGACGGCCTTGCGCGGTGCCTTCACCGGCGCGGCGTCGCTGATCCGGTCGGCGCCCAGGATCTCCCGGAGGAACTTGCCGGTGTGGCTGGCCGGCACGCCGGCGACCTCCTCGGGGGTGCCCTCGGCGACGACCAGGCCGCCGCCCGCGCCGCCCTCCGGGCCCATGTCCACGATCCAGTCGGCGGTCTTGATCACGTCGAGGTTGTGCTCGATGACGATGACCGTGTTGCCCTTGTCGACCAGCCCGGAGAGGACCTTCAGCAGCTTGCTGATGTCCTCGAAGTGCAGGCCGGTGGTCGGCTCGTCCAGGACGTAGACCGTGCGCCCGGTAGAGCGCTTCTGCAGCTCGCTGGCGAGCTTCACCCGCTGGGCCTCACCGCCGGACAGGGTGGTCGCGGACTGGCCGAGCCGGACGTAGCCGAGGCCGACGTCCTTCAGGGTCCTCAGGTGCCGGGAGATGGCCGGGACGGCATCGAAGAAGTCGGTCGCCTCCTCGATGGGCATGTTCAGCACGTCGGCGATGGACTTGCCCTTGTAGTGGACCTCCAGCGTCTCCCTGTTGTAGCGGGCACCGTGGCAGACCTCGCAGGGGACGTAGACGTCCGGCAGGAAGTTCATCTCGATCTTGATGGTGCCGTCGCCCGCGCAGTTCTCGCAGCGGCCGCCCTTGACGTTGAAGGAGAAGCGGCCCGGCAGGTAGCCGCGGACCTTCGCCTCGGTGGTCTCGGCGAACAGCTTGCGGATGTGGTCGAAGACGCCGGTGTACGTCGCCGGGTTGGACCGCGGGGTGCGGCCGATGGGCGACTGGTCGACGTGCACCACCTTGTCGACGAGGTCGTCGCCGTCCACGCGCGTGTGCCGTCCGGGGACGTTGCGCGCGCCGTTCAGCTCGCGAGCCAGGTGCGTGTACAGGATGTCGTTGACCAGGGTCGACTTGCCGGAACCGGAGACGCCGGTGACGGCCGTGAAGAGCCCCAGCGGGAAGGACACGTCGATGTCCTGGAGGTTGTTCTCCCGGGCGCCGTGCACAGTGAGCTGCCGGGACAGGTCGCGCGGTCGCCGGATGCCCGGCAGCGGGATGGACTTCTTGCCCGCCAGATACTGTCCGGTCTGCGACTCGGCGTTGGCCAGCAGCCCCTTCAGGGAGCCGCTGTGCACGACCTTTCCGCCGTGCTCACCGGCGCCGGGGCCGATGTCGACGACCCAGTCGGCGACCTTGATGGTGTCCTCGTCGTGCTCGACGACGATGAGGGTGTTGCCCATGTCGCGCAGTCGGACCAGGGTCTCGATCAGCCGGTGGTTGTCGCGCTGGTGCAGGCCGATGGACGGCTCGTCCAGCACGTACAGGACGCCCACGAGGCCGGAGCCGATCTGTGTGGCCAGGCGGATGCGCTGGGCCTCGCCGCCGGAGAGCGTGCCGGCCGCGCGGTTCAGCGAGAGGTAGTCCAGGCCGACGTCGACCAGGAACCGCAGCCGCTCGTTGACCTCCTTGAGCACGCGCTCGGCGATCTTCTTGTCGCGGGCGTCGAGCTTGAGCCCGCGCAGGAAGTCCGCGCAGTCGCTGATCGACATCGCGGAGATCTCGGCGATCGACTTGCCCATGAGCGTGACCGCGAGGACCACCGGCTTCAGACGGGTGCCCTCACAGGTCGGGCAGGGCACCTCGCGCATGTAGCCCTCGAAGCGCTCGCGGCTGGCGTCGCTCTCGGCCTCGCTGTGCCGGCGCTTGACGAAGGGCACGGCGCCCTCGAAGGGCGTGGTGTACACGCGCTCGCGCCCGTACCGGTTGCGGTAGCGGACCTCGATCTGCGTCTTGTGGCCGTACAGCAGGGCCTTCTTGGCGCGCTGCGGCAGGCCCGCGAAGGGGATGTCCGTGCGGAAGCCGAGCGCGTCGGCGAGGGCGCCGATCAGGCGGCCGAAGTAGTCCTTGGTGTGCCCGTGCGACCAAGGGTGGATGGCGCCCTCGTCGAGGGTCTTCTCCTCGTCGGGGACGATCAGCTCCGGGTCGACCTCCATGCGGGTGCCGATGCCGGTGCACTCGGGGCAGGCGCCGAAGGGCGAGTTGAAGGAGAAGGAGCGGGGCTCCAGCTCCTCGAAGGACAGGTCGTCGTAGGGGCAGTAGAGGTGCTCCGAGTACATGCGCTCGCGCTCGGGGTCGTCCTCGGGAAGGTCGACGAAGTCGAGCACGATCATGCCGCCGGACAGTCCGAGGGCGGTCTCCACCGAGTCGGTCAGGCGGCGCTTGGCGCTGTCCTTCACCGTGAGGCGGTCGACGACCACCTCGATGGTGTGCTTCTCCTGCTTCTTCAGGGTGGGCGGGCTGGAGAGCTGGACGGTCTCGCCGTCCACGCGCGCGCGGGAGTAGCCCTTGGCCTGGAGGTCGGCGAAGAGGTCGACGAACTCGCCCTTGCGCTCGCGCACCAGCGGCGACAGGACCTGGAAGCGGCTCCCCTCCGGCAGCTCCAGCACCTTGTCGACGATGGCCTGCGGCGACTGACGCGAGATCGGGCGGCCGCACTCGGGACAGTGCGGCTTGCCGATGCGCGCGAAGAGCAGCCGGAGGTAGTCGTAGACCTCGGTGATCGTGCCGACCGTCGAGCGCGGGTTGCGCGAGGTCGACTTCTGGTCGATGGAGACCGCCGGGGAGAGGCCTTCGATGAAGTCGACGTCGGGCTTGTCCATCTGGCCGAGGAACTGCCGGGCGTACGAGGAGAGCGACTCCACGTAGCGGCGCTGGCCCTCGGCGAAGATCGTGTCGAAGGCCAGGGAGGACTTGCCCGACCCGGACAGGCCCGTGAAGACGATGAGCGCGTCCCGAGGCAGGTCGAGCGAGACGTTCTTCAGGTTGTGCTCGCGCGCGCCACGGACGATGAGACGGTCGGCCACGCCGGTCCGCACCTTTCTTGAGAGAAGTGACAGGGGCGGGGCCCCCGTGCTTCTTCAGACTAGGGGGAGCCACTGACAACGCCGGGTGGGATTCCCGGATCCGCCGTGTGGGTCAACAAACCCCGGCTCTCCAGCATGCCCGACGCCACGCTCGACCTTATAGCACGTGCATTCGATTTACGGCCTCGGTCGGCCGCCTTCACCCGAACGTGTGGCGCGGCTAGGGTCAGGTCCATGATTGATCACGCTCGTGACCTGGCATCTGTACAGGACGCCACCGAACGACTGCTCGACGCGGTCGCCAAACTGGACAACGCGGCTGTGACCGATGAGTCACGGCTGCCCGGCTGGACCCGCGGACACGTCCTCGCCCACCTCGCCCGCAACGCGGACGCGCTCGTGAACGTCCTGGAGGGGCGCCCCATGTACGCCTCCGCCGAGGCGAGGGACGCGGAGATCGAGCGGGACGCCCCGCGCGACCTCGACACCCAGGTCTTCGACGTGCGCACGAGCGCGGCCCGGTTCCAGGAGGCCGGAGAGGCGCCGGCGGACTGGTCACGCACCGTGGAGCTGCGCAACGGAGTCACCGACTCCGCCTCCCGCGTGCCGTTCCGCCGCTGGGTGGAGGTCGAGCTGCACCACGTGGACCTCGGTGTCGGCTACGAGTTGGAGGATGTTCCGGCCGAGTTCGTGGAGCGGGAGATCGACTTCCTCGCGCAGCGGTTCTCGGGTCACCCGGACGTGCCGCCGACCCGGCTGACGGACGGCACGCGCGCGTGGAGCACGGGCCGGCAGGCGGCCGAGCCGGCGGTCACCGTCACCGGAGCCCGGGCCGACCTGCTGGGCTGGCTCGCCGGACGGCGCGACGGCTCCGCGCTCACGGTGGCCGGCGGCGCGCTTCCGGCGCTCCCCCCGCTGTAGCTCCCGCATCGGCGGCGGCCGTACGGCCCCGTGCCCGGGGCATGTGAGCACCCTCGGGGGCCTTCGCGACGGACGGACCCCGGGGCACTCCCGCTATAGGCTGACCGCCATGACGTACAGCGGAGAGGTGACGGTCGGCGGCCCGGCGGACGTGCACGAGCTGAAGGACCTGATGATCACCAAGATCGCGGTCGGCCCGATGGACAACAACGCCTATCTGCTGCGTTGCCGGGCCACCGACGAGCAGTTGCTGATCGACGCGGCCAACGACGCGCACACGTTGCTCGGCATGATCGGTGACGACGGCATCGCGTCCGTCGTCACCACCCATCGGCACGGCGACCACTGGCAGGCGCTGGCCGAGGTGGTGGCCGCCACGGGCGCGCGTACGTATGCCGGCCGGGAGGACGCCGAGGGGATCCCGGTGCCGACCGATGTCCTGGTCGACGACGGCGACACCATCCGGGTGGGGCAGGTGGAGCTCACCGCGCGCCACCTCGTCGGACACACCCCGGGGTCGATCGCGCTGGTCTACGACGACCCGCACGGGCACCCGCACGTGTTCACCGGCGACTGCCTGTTCCCGGGCGGCGTGGGGAACACCTTCAAGGACCCGAAGGCGTTCGCCCGCCTGATCCACGACGTCGAGACGAAGATCTTCGACGTCCTCCCGGACGAGACCTGGGTCTACCCCGGACACGGCAACGACACCACACTGGGCGCGGAGCGCCCGCATCTGCCGGAGTGGCACGCGCGCGGGTGGTGAGCCCCTCTGGGGTTACGCGCACCCCGTGTGAAGCCTTCGCACGCGCGGGACGCACGCGTGCGCTCCCCCCCACGGTCCGCCACGCGGTCAACTGATGGCAGCCCCGCACAGGACGACGGCTCCTGGGGCGGCACGGGCCGCCGGTCCTCCTTGCCCGCCCTCGGCCGGCGGCCCGGCCCGACACCGGGGCGCGGCTCCTCCGCCGTCCGCGTCCCGGTTCCCGTGCCGCCCGCACCTCGGTCCGGGACGACTACGCCTCGGTCCGGCCCGCGCGGGCCAGCGTCGCCACCCGCTCCACCGCGAACGCGTATCCCTGGACTCCGCAGCCGGCGATGACACCGTCGGCGCGCAGCGACACGTAGGAGTGGTGCCGGAACGACTCACGCTGGTGGATGTTGGAGATGTGCACCTCCACGACCGGCAGTCCGTCGCAGGTGTTGAGGGCGTCCAGGAGGGCGACGGAGGTGTGGGAGTAGGCGGCCGGGTTGATCACGATGCCGCAGTGGTTCAGCCGTGCCTCGTGGATCCAGTCGACGAGTTCGCCCTCGTGGTTGGACTGGCGGAAGTCCACCGTGCCGCCGTGGGCGGAGGCCGCCTTCGCGCACAGGGCCTCGACGTCCGCCAGCGTGTCGGAACCGTAGATCTCCGGCTGCCGCTGCCCGAGCAGGTTCAGGTTGGGGCCGTTGAGGATCATGATCGGGGCGGTGGCCAGGCTGCGTGGCACGGTTCCTCCGGGTCCGTTCGGGTACGGCCGTGGGTCGACGACCGCTGCTCGGGATCCGGTCTATCACGGCCTGCCGGCCTCGCCGCCGGGGATGCGGGCCCGGCTCGCCCCCCGGGCATGTCGCCCGGCCGGTCTAGGGATTGATCGCCAGTTCCAGGTACGCCGCGAAGATCACCAGGTGCACCCCGCCCTGGAGCGGGGTGGCCCGGCCCGGGACCACGGTCAGCGAGGCGACCACCACCGTGAGCAGGAGCAGCAGCATGTGGGTGGACCCGAGGCCGAGGACGAGCGGCCCCGAGAGCCACACGGAGGCCAGCGCGACGGCCGGGATGGTCAGCCCGATGCTGGCCATCGCGGAGCCGAGGGCGAGGTTGAGGCTGGTCTGCACGCGGTCGCGCCGGGCGGAGCGCAGTGCGGCGATGGTCTCCGGGAGCAGCACCAGCAGGGCGATGATCACACCGACGACGGCTTGGTGCAGCCCGGCCGCGATGACCGTGGACTCGATGGTCGGCGAGACGCCCTTGGCCAGTCCGACCACGCCGACGAGGGCGAGGCCCAGCAGGGTCAGACTCGTCCAGGCCTTGCGGGTGGTGGGCCGCTCCGCGTGACTGTGGGTGGTGATCACCTCGCCGTGTCGGGTGATGGGCAGGAAGTAGTCGCGATGGCGCACGGTCTGGGTGGCCACGAACAGGCCGTAGAGGATCAGTGAGGACAGCGCGGCGAAGGTGAGCTGGAACCCGGAGAACTGTGGCCCCGGCCTGCTGGTGGTGAACGTCGGCAGGACCAGGCTGAGGGTGGCCAGGGTCGCCACGGTGGCGAGGGCCGCACCGGTGCCCTCGGCGTTGAAGACGGCGATGCGGTGGCGGAGCGAGGCGACGAGAAGGCTCATCCCTACGACGCCGTTGCAGGTGATCATCACGGCCGCGAACACCGTGTCCCGGGCCAGGGTCGCGCTCTTGCTGCCGCCGTCGACCATGAGGGTGACGATGAGTGCGACCTCGATGACGGTGACGGCGATGGCGAGGACGAGGGAGCCGAAGGGCTCGCCCACGCGGTGGGCCACCACTTCGGCATGGTGCACGGCGGCCAGCACCGAGACGGCGAGGAGCATGGTAATCACAACGACGACCACGGCGGGCAGGCTGCGTCCCCAGGTGAAGATCAGCAGGACGACCGCGAGCACCGGCACGACGGTCGACCAGGCCGTGGTGTCCACCCTGAGCCGCCTGACCATGCTGCGATCGTCGCAGAGCCCCGCCGGCTTCGCATTCCGGTGCCCGCCGTGGTGCACCGTCAGTCCGGTGCGGGGTGGTCAGGCGTCGACGCTGTCCTTCAGGGCACCGTCGGCCTGCCGTTCGCGTGCCTCCTGCGCGGCCTGCTTCCTGGAGGCCAGGAGGCTGGTGATCGTGGTGACGGCCAGGACGGCGCAGATCACGCCGAGGGAGACGGGGGTGCCGATCTCCGGGACGTGGACGCCGGACTCGTGCAGTGCGTGCAGCACCACCTTGACGCCGATGAACCCGAGGACGACGGACAGGCCGTACGACAGGTGCACCAGCTTCTTCAGCAGGCCGCCTATCAGGAAGTACAGCTGCCTGAGGCCCATCAGGGCGAAGGCGTTGGCGGTGAAGACGATGTACGGGTCCTGGGTCAGGCCGAAGATCGCGGGGATCGAGTCGAGGGCGAAGAGCACGTCGGTCATGCCGATGGCGAGTATCACGACCAGCATCGGCGTCATCACGCGCTTGCCGTTCTGCCGGAGCCACAGCTTGGTGCCGTGGTAGCGGTCGGCCACGCCGAAGCGGCGCTCGACCGCCTTGAGCAGTCTGTTCTCCTCGTACTCCTCGTCTCCGTCGTCGGACCGGGCCTCCTGGATGAGCTTCCAGGCGGTCCAGATCAGGAAGGCGCCGAAGAGGAAGAACACCCACGAGAAGCTCGCGAGAATCGCGGCACCCGCCGCGATGAACGCCGCCCGCAGCACCAGGGCTATGAGGACACCGATCAGCAGCACCCGCTGCTGGTACCGCGAGGGGACGGCGAACTTCGCCATGATCAGGACGAAGACGAAGAGGTTGTCGACGCTCAGCGACTTCTCGGTGATGAAGCCCGCGAAGAACTCCCCGGCCGGCTGCCCGCCGCCGAAGGCGAGCAGGCCGAACCCGAAGAGGCCGGCCAGGGCGATCCAGACGACGGTCCAGATCCCGGCTTCCTTGATCGACACGTCGTGGGGCTTGCGGCCGATGAAGAAGTCGACCGCGATCAGGGCGGCCAGGCCGAGGATGGTCAGGACCCACAGGGTCATGGAAACTTCCATTGCGCCTCCAGCAAGTACGTCACGGCAATGAGTCAGCGTCGTCGCTGCCGGAGGTCTCTTCCGCCCGGGAAGGGCCGGCGCCCCGGGATCTGGTCTGATCCGTGTTGACGGGTACGCCGCAGCAGATGGGGAGTACTCCCCTCCGTGCCGCCCACGATACCCGATTCGCCAAGAAAAGGTAAAGAGCAAGGTAAAGAAAAGACCATTACCCCAGGTCAGGCTGGCTTTACCGAGCCTTGGTCCGCTGTGTGCCCGCGGTCACCGACGCCCGTCCCGGCGGGCCCGCGCCACCTGCGCGAGCACCTGTTCGAGCACCTGGCTGCCCGGCGGCACCTGCGGCGGCTCGTACGTCCAGGCATGCCCCACCCAGGGATCGGCGAGGTGGTCGTCGGCGACCGGTGTGAGCCGCAGCAGCGAACGCCACAGCGGGTCGAGCAACGGTCCGTAGCCGGCGGCGTCCTCGCGGTCGGCGACCATCATCAGGTGGACGCCGACGCCCGGACCCTCGTCCGCCAGATAGCGCAGCCGGGTCACGGCGCGGTCGTCGAAGCCGTGCGGGAAGTCGTTGACGATCAGCAGCTGCTCGGCGGTGTCGAAATCCGGCGGCAGCGCGTCGGGGGCGCCGCCGCGCACGGCCATCTGCACCAGGTCGACCCGCTGAGTGAGCCGGCTCAGCACGTCCGTGACACCCGCGGCGCCGGTCGCGGGCGGGCCCGCGAGCACCCCCGCCCGCACCAGCGGTGCGAGCGCCTGCGCCGCCGACCCGGCCGGGTCGATGACGTGCACGGCGAAGTCGCCCGCCGGGTGGACGGCGAGCAGCCGTGCGGCGTGTGCCACGGCAGCGTCCATCGCCAGGCGTCGCAGTCGCCCGGCGTCGGCGAACGCCTCGTCGGGCGACCCGGAACGGCCGCTGTCGATCCACAGACCGCGTTCCAGCGGCAGCCTGACCAGCATGGGGATGCGCAGGGACGGCTTCTCGGGCAGGTGGAGGTCGCCCAGCCGGACGGCCATCGGGATCTCCATCGGCACCCGGTAGCCGTGCCAGACCGGGTTGTCCCAGCCCGCGTACGCGGGGGGAAGCGCGGGTTCCACCACTTCGGACTCGGCGACGAGCTGTGTCAGGTCGCGGTCGAGGGCCGCGCCGGCCTGGTCGACGAGCTGGGCGTGGCGGGCCTGGGCCGCCTGCCGTGCGGCGTCGCCCTGCCCGCCCAGCCGGTTGCGCGGGTCGGACAGGGCCTGGTCGAGCTCCTTCTCCCTGCGGGACTCGGCGAAGTCGATCGCGCTGCGGTAGGCGGCCGTCGTGCGTGCCAGGTCCTCGAACATGCCCCAGACCTGGTTGTAGAGCCGCTCCTCCATGGACCATCCGGTCGCGTCCCCGGCGACGGGCGGTGCGGGCCGCCCGGGCGGGGCGGGGGGTGCGGTCGGCGGGGGCGGTGGCGGGGCCGTCGTCTGCCGCCGGGGGTGGGAGTAGTCGATCGGCCCGCCCGCGGGCGCCGCCGGCTGCGGGCCGGCCGTCGCGTCCGGGGCTCCGGTCGCTCCCGGAGACGGGGGCCGCCGCGGCCCCCCCGCCGGACACGGGGGCCGCGGTGCCGGCTGCGCGGGGGTGCCGGGCCCCTGGTTCCCGCCGGGGACCGGACCGGCGGGCTGCCGGGAGCGGTCGGCCTCAGCCGTGCGCGGTGGAGGAGCGGACACCGAGCGGGCCAGGTGGCGGGCCACGGCCTCGTCGACCGTGTCCGCCAGTTGGTGGGCCTGGGACAGTCCCTGGTCGGTGAGGAGTTCGGCGAGGCCACCGGCGTATCCCTGGCCGACCGCGCGGACCTTCCAGGCACCCTGCCGGCGGTAGAGCTCCAGGGCGATCAGGGCCGCCTCGGCGTCCAGGCCGGTGACGGTGTAGCTGGCGAGTTCGGTGCCGTCCAGGCCGGTGACGGCCACGAACGGGGCGGCGACCGCGCCGAACCGGGTCGGGCCGTGGCCGCCGCCGGGGAGGACGAGCAGCACACTGACCCGGTGCACCGCTTCCGGTATCGCGCCCAGGTCGACGGCGAGCCGGTGGTCGGCGGCCGGTGCCCGGGAGACCTCGAGGCCGGGCAGGACGGGGGCGCCGGGGTGGGCCACCCCGGCGGCGCCGCGCACCTTGCCGTTCTCGTCGGCGGTCGTGGCGGCGGCCACGACCGGTGTGCCTGCCGAGATGCGGATCTCGAGGCGGGCCTCGGAGAGCGGGTGGTTCTGTCCCCGCACCAGCTCGGCCGTCATGGCTTTGTCCCCCTGTGCCTGTGCCGTTTCCCGTGCCGTGGTGCGGTACCGCTCGCCGTGCCGTCCTACAGGTGCGGAAGGATCGCCGGCATCAGGTCCTGGAAGGTGCGGCCGTTGGCGGGAACACCGAGGGCCGTCATCGTCCAGCCGGTCCCGGCGCGGTGCACCTTGGCCATGACCTGGGCGGTGACGTTGCCGCCGCCGGCCAGGGTGTAGCGGGCCAGTTCCTGGCCGTTGGACTCGTCGACCAGGCGGCAGAAGGCATTCTGCACCTCCTGGAAGGTCTGGCCGGTGAAGGAGTTCACGGTGAAGACGATCTGGTCGATGTGCACCGGAACGCGCTGCAGGTCGACCAGGATCGCCTCGTCGTCGCCGCCCTGGCCGGCGCCGCCGACGAGGTTGTCACCGGTGTGCCGCACGGAGCCGTCGTCGCTGACCAGGTGGCGGAAGAAGACGACGTCGACCGGCTGCTTGTCGGCGAACAGCACCGCGGAGGCGTCGAGGTCGATCTCGCGCGTACGGGAGCCGAACAGGCCGCGGCGGGGCGCCGCCTGCCAGCCCAGACCCATGCGCACCGCGTTCAGGCTGCCGCCGTCGTTCTTCTGCAGGCTGATGGCCTGACCCTTGGTCAAGTTGACGGTCACGGCTGATTCCCCTCTCGAACTGCTCCCCGGCTGCCGCGCGTCGCGCGGTTGATCAGCACCCTATGCAGGGGCACTGACATCGCCGCACCCCCGTCCGCACATTGTGGCGGTCTTGCAACACAGCGCATACGGAGGTACCCGCGCGGCATCGGGCGCGGGCACCTCCGGCAGGGTCAGGCCAGGCCCGCCTCCCGCATCTGGCGCAGTTCCTTCTTCATCTCGGAGACCTCGTCACGCAGCCTGGCCGCGACCTCGAACTGGAGCTCGGCCGCGGCGGCGCGCATCCGCTCGGTCATCTCCTCGATCTGCTCGGCGAGCTGCGCGGCGGGACGGTCGGTGGGCACCGTCTCCTTCGTTCTGCCCTTGGCGGACTTGGCGGGCTTCGCCGCCTTGGCGGCCTTGCCCGTCCGGTCGCCGAGCGACGGCACCGGGGCCTTGGCACCCTTGCCGTCCTTGGTCTTGCGGTAGCCGGTGCCGAGCAACTGCTCGGTGTCGACCTCCTCACGGGCGATCTGCGCGACGATGTCGTTGATCTTCTTGCGCAGCGGCTGCGGGTCGATGCCGTTGGCCCTGTTGTAGGCGACCTGCTTCTCCCGGCGGCGGTTGGTCTCCTCGATGGCCTTCTCCATCGCCGGGGTGATCTTGTCGGCGTACATGTGGACCTGGCCCGAGACGTTGCGCGCCGCGCGGCCGATGGTCTGGATGAGCGAAGTGCCCGAGCGCAGGAAGCCCTCCTTGTCGGCGTCCAGGATCGCCACCAGGGACACCTCGGGCAGGTCCAGGCCCTCCCGCAGCAGGTTGATGCCGACCAGGACGTCGTACTCGCCGGAGCGCAGCTCGCGCAGCAGCTCGATGCGGCGCAGGGTGTCGACGTCGCTGTGCAGATAGCGCACCTGGATGCCCAGTTCCAGGAAGTAGTCGGTAAGATCCTCGGCCATCTTCTTGGTGAGCGTGGTGACCAGGACGCGCTCGTCCTTCTCCACCCGCGTCCGGATCTCGTGCACCAGGTCGTCGATCTGGCCCTCGGTGGGCTTGACGACGACCTCGGGGTCGACGAGGCCGGTCGGGCGGATGATCTGCTCGACCTGGCCGTCCGAACGCGACAGCTCGTACTGTCCCGGGGTCGCCGACAGGTACACCGTCTGGCCGATGCGCTCCTGGAACTCCTCCCACTTCAGCGGGCGGTTGTCCAGGGCGGAGGGCAGCCGGAAGCCGTGCTCCACGAGGGTGCGCTTGCGGGAGGCGTCGCCCTCGTACATCGCGCCGATCTGCGGCACCGTCACGTGCGACTCGTCGATGACGAGCAGGAAGTCGTCGGGGAAGTAGTCGAGCAGGGTGTTCGGCGCGGTGCCGGGGGCACGGTCGTCGAAGTGCATCGAGTAGTTCTCCACACCGGAGCAGGTACCGATCTGGCGGAGCATCTCGATGTCGTAGGTGGTGCGCATGCGCAGCCGCTGGGCCTCCAGCAGCTTGCCCTGCTTCTCCAGCTCGGCCAGACGCTCCTTGAGCTCCTCCTCGATGCCGCGGATCGCCCGCTCCATGCGTTCGGGGCCGGCGATGTAGTGCGAGGCGGGGAAGACGTACAGCTGCTGGTCGTCGCTGATGATCTCGCCGGTGATGGGGTGCAGCGTGGACAGCGCCTCGATCTCGTCGCCGAACATCTCGATGCGGACGGCCAGCTCCTCGTAGACCGGGAAGATCTCGACGGTGTCGCCGCGCACCCGGAAGGTGCCTCGGGTGAAGGCCATGTCGTTGCGCGTGTACTGGATGTCCACGAAGCGGCGCAGCAGCTCGTCCCGGTCGATCTCCTCGCCGACCCTGAGGGGCACCATGCGGTCGACGTACTCCTGCGGGGTACCGAGGCCGTAGATGCAGGAGACGGAGGCGACCACGACGACGTCGCGGCGGGTGAGCAGCGAGTTGGTAGCGGAGTGGCGCAGCCGCTCCACCTCCTCGTTGATCGAGGAGTCCTTCTCGATGTAGGTGTCCGACTGCGGGACGTAGGCCTCGGGCTGGTAGTAGTCGTAGTACGAGACGAAGTACTCGACGGCGTTGTTGGGCAGCAGCTCCCGGAACTCGTTGGCGAGCTGGGCGGCGAGGGTCTTGTTCGGCGCCATCACCAGCGTCGGGCGCTGAAGCTTCTCGATCATCCACGCGGTGGTGGCGGACTTGCCGGTGCCGGTGGCGCCGAGCAGGACGACGTCTTTCTCGCCCGCCTCGATGCGCCGGGCGAGCTCGGCGATGGCCTGCGGCTGGTCGCCGCTGGGCTGGTAGGGGCTGACGACCTCGAAGGGCGCCACCGTGCGTTCGATCTGGGAAACGGGCCGCATGCCATCCACCGTACGACCGGCCACTGACATTGATGCTGGTACTCAGGTTCGCGGTCAGCGGTTCTGGGGGGTGCGCGAGGTGCGCCGGACCGCCGTCCGCCGGAGGCGGGCCACCGGGCGGTGGGCGGAGTGCGCGACCAGTTCGGGGGCCGGTACACCCGGCTTGTGCTCCACCGGGGTCCAGTCGGTCCTGCCCATGACCATCATCGGGTCCAGCATCACGACGACACCGGCCAGCAGCAGGAAGGCGAGCGGGCCGATCAGCATGGGGGCGAGCAGGGCGGCCGGCGACTCTCCCGGGGCGCCGCCGCCGGCTCCGTGCACGTGGACGTCCAGGGCGGCCATGCCGGTGTAGTGCATGCCGCTGACCGCGAGGCCCATCACCAGGCTCGCGCCGACGCTCCACAAGAAGCCCCTGACCTGGCCGGCCGCCCACAGGGCGGCGGTCGCCGCGACGACGGCTATGACGACGGAGGCGGCGACGGTGAGGGTGTCGTACTGAAAGGTCGCGTCGAGCCGCATGCCCGCCATGCCGAGGTAGTGCATGGAGGCGACGCCCAGGCCGGTGATCGTGCCCCCGGTGAACAGGGCGGAGCCGGTCGCGCCCCGGTAGCCGACGATGAAGATCCCCACGCCCACCATGACAATGGCGAGGGCCAGGCTGGCGTACGTCATCGGCCTGTCGTAGTGGATCGGCGCTCCTTTGACGGTGAAGCCCATCATGGCAACGAAGTGCATGGTCCAGATGCCGGAGCCGATCGCCGCGGACCCGAGGGCGAGCCAGCCGGGGCGCCAGCTCCGGGCGTCGAGCAGGGCGCGGGTCGTGCAGCGCAGACCGAGCGCCCCGCCCAGGCAGGCCATGAGGTAGGCCACCAGCGGCGTGACGAGCCCGTAGCTGAATCCGTCGACCGTGCCGTCGTGCATGCGCAGCTGCCCTTCCGCCCTGTTGCGTACCTGAATGTGGTGACGTCGCCCCCCGCCTCCCGACCGTCCCCTCGGTCGGGTTTGACGCAGAGAGTATGACCCCCGCCGGAGGGGTCGAACGACAATCCGGCAAAGAAACACGACCTGGCCGCAGATGTGCGGCACCGGTGTGGGCGCTCGGGCGACTTCGTTCGGTCCGTGTCCCTTCTGCACCCCTCGCCTCGTTGACTCAGTGCGGTCACTGCTGTACGCACAGTGATCATTCGAAGCGAGGAGTACGCATGCACGCGCGCGCAGTTGCCGTCACGACGACCGCCCTGCTGGGGGCCCTGATGCTGTCGACCGCCTCCGAGGCCCGGGCGGCAGGGGGCCGTGAGCGGCCGCTGGTCGTCGCGCACCGCGGCGCCTCCGCCCACGCTCCGGAGAACACCCTTCCCGCCATCGACAGGGCGGCGGCGCTGGGCTTCCGCTGGGTGGAGAACGACGTGCAGCGCACCAAGGACGGTGAGCTCGTCGTCCTCCACGACGACAGTCTGCGGCGCACCACGAACGTCGAACAGGTGTTCCCCGACCGGGCGCCGTGGAAGGTGAAGGACTTCACCGCCGCCGAGATCGCACGGCTGGACGCGGGCAGCTGGTTCTCCCCCGCGTACGCGGGCACACGCGTGCCCACGCTCGACCAGTACCTGCGCCGGGTCGAGCACCACCACGAGAAGCTGCTTCTGGAGATCAAGAACCCCGGCCTGTACCCGGGCATCGAGCGGCAGACCCTCGGGGTGCTCGGCGCGCGGGGCTGGCTCGACCGCCGGCACCTGGAGAGCCGTCTGATCGTGCAGAGCTTCAGCGCCGACAGCGTGCGCGTGGTCCACGACCTCGCGCCCGGTGTCAGGACCGCCTTCCTCGGCCGGCCGGCGGAGGGGGAACTGGCCCGCTACGCCGGCTTCGCCGACCTGATCAACCCGTCCCACGGCACGCTCTCCGCCGGGTACGTCACCGCCGTCCACGCGGTCACCGGACCGCACGGCAAGCCGCTGAAGGTGTTCGCCTGGACGGTCGACGACGCATCCCGGGCCCGGGCCCTCGCCGGGTACGGCGTCGACGGCATCATCACCGACAGGCCGGACGTGGTGCGCACGGCCCTGCGCGCCGCCGAAACCCCGGCCGCGGCCTCCCTCGCCGGGTGAAGACGCAGGCCCGCACGCATTGTCAGCGGCGGGCCGTACGGTGGGCCGCATGAACAGCCACGAGCGGGAAGAACACGTCGAACGGCAGGTCGAGTGGGCCGTGGCCACCACCAAGATCGGCCCCCTGCTGCTCGCCGCGACGGAGGACGGCCTGGTCAACGTCGTGTTCCACGCCACCGACGCGGTGCGCGACCGGGCGCTGTCCCGGCTGGCGTCACGGCTGGGCGCGGAGCCGGTCGAGACGCCCGGATCCCCGCTGCTGGCGGAGGCGACACGCCAGCTCGAGGCCTACTTCGCGGGGGAACGACGGGGCTTCGAGCTGCCCTTGGACTGGTCCCTGATCTCGGGCTTCAACCGGCAGGTGCTGCGCGAACTGGCGTCCGGCGTGCCCTACGGCACGGTCGTCGGGTACGGCGATCTCGCCGGGCGGGTCGGACAGCCCCAAGCCGCACAGGCGGTGGGCGTGGCGATGGGCGCCAACCCGCTGCCCGTCGTGGTGCCCTGCCATCGGGTCGTCGAGAGCGACGGGGGCATCGGCGGCTTCGGCGGCGGTCTGGAGACCAAGCGTGCGCTGCTGGCCCTGGAAGGGGTACTGCCCGAGCCGCTGTTCTGAGGCGCGGCGCCACCCGGGCGGTCCGTGTCGCCGATGCCGTGTCGCTCGTCGTGCCGTGCCTCGAAGGGGCTGCCGTCCGGGACGTTCCCGTCCGGGTCGCAGCCGTGCGGGGGTTTGACCGGGGGTGCGGCCCGCCAGAGATGAGGGAGGAGCGACAGACGGGAGGCAGGCACGTGCTGGTGGTGTCCGAAGAGGTACGGGAGGCGCTCGCCGCGCGCCGTCCCGTGGTTGCCCTGGAGTCCACGATCATCGCCCACGGGCTGCCGCGCCCGCGCAATCTCCAGGTGGCGCTGGAGCTGGAGGAGGCGGTACGGCGGGAGGGTGCCGTACCCGCGACGATCGCGGTGCTGGACGGGCGCCCGCAGATCGGCCTGGACAAGGACCAGCTGGAGCGGGTCGCGAACGAGGACGGAATCCGCAAACTGGGCCACCGCGACCTGCCACTCGCCGTGGCCGCCGGGGCCAGTGGGGCGACGACGGTGTCGGCGACCGCGCTGCTCGCCTCCCTGGCCGGTGTCCGCGTGTTCGCCACGGGCGGGCTCGGCGGTGTGCACCGGCAGTGGACGGTCACCCAGGACGAGTCGGCCGACCTGGGGCTGCTGGCCCGCACCCGGATCACGGTCGTGTGCGCGGGGGTGAAGTCGATCCTGGACGTTCCCGCCACCCTGCAGCGGCTGGAGACACTGGGGGTCGCGGTGGCCGGCTACGGCACGGACCGCTTCCCCGGCTTCTACCTCGCCGACTCGGGTCATCCGGTGGACTGGACACTGCGGACGCCGGAGGAGGTGGCCGAGGTCATGCGGGCGCAGAACCTGCTGCGTGCGCCCGAGTCGGCGCTGATCGTCGCCAACCCGGTGTCCCTGGACGAGCAGCTCGATCCGGAGCTGCACGCGCGCGTGCTCGCCGATGCCCTGCTGGCGTGCGAGGAACAGGGGATCACGGGGCAGGCGGTCACTCCGTTCCTGCTCGACCACATGGTGCGGCACACCGACGGAGCCTCACTGCGTGCGAACCTCGCGGCCGTACGCGGCAACGTGCGCCTGGCGGCGCGCATCGCGGCGGCGTGGACCCGGACGTGACGGCGGGCACGGCGGTCACGGCGGCGGGAGCGGCGGGTACGACGGCAGCCGAGGGTGCGGTACGCGGCGAGGACGGTGGCGCGGGTGGGGCGTTGCTGGTGGTCGGCGACGTGGTGACGGACGTCGTCGCACGGCATCGCGGTCCGCTCGCCTCCGGTACCGACACGGCCGCCTCGATCCGGCTCCTGCCGGGTGGCGCGGGCGCCAACGTGGCCTGCTGGGCGGCCCGGCACGGGTGTCCGGACGTACGGCTGCTCGGCCGGGTGGGCGCGGAGACGGCTGCCTGGCACGAGCGGGAGCTGGTGGCCTCGGGGGTGCGTCCACGGCTCGTCGTGGACCCGGACGCACCGACGGGGACGGTGGTGTGCCTGGTCGACACGGCGACCGACGCCGAACGCACGTTCCTCACCGACAGCGGCGCGTCGCTGCGGCTCGACCCCGGCGACTGGTCGGAGACGCTGCTCGACGGGGTGGCCCGGCTCCATCTGTCGGGTTATCTGCTGTTCTCCGAGCCGAGCCGGGCGCTCGTGTCGGTGGCCGTCGCCTCGGCCCGGGCGCGGGAAGTGCCGGTGAGTCTGGATCCGGCCTCGTCCGGGTTCCTCGCCGCACTGGGCGCGGGCCGGTTCCTGTCCCTCGTCGAAGGGGTGGACGTGCTGCTGCCCAGCCGCGACGAGGCGTGTCTGCTGACGGGCCTGTCCGACGCGGCGGACGCGGCCGCCGAGCTGAGTCGGCATGTACCTGTGGTGGTGGCCAAGCAGGGCGCCGAGGGAGCGCTGGTGGCCCGCGCGGGCGCCGTGTGCGCCCGCGTGCCCGCCGTACCCGCACTGCCTCGGGACACCACGGGCGCCGGGGACGCGTTCACGGGGACGTTCCTCGCCGCGCTGCTCACCGGCGCCACGCTTCGGGCCGCGGCGGCGGACGGCTGCCGGGCCGGAGCCCTGGCGGTGGAAAGGGTGGGCGGAAGACCTCCCCGGGGCGCCGCCGCCCGCGGCCTGTGAGCCGGTGCTGCTGCTCCCCGGGCGCTGAGGGCCGCTCCGGGCGTCCGGTCCTCAGCCGGTCCAGGCCGGATGGCGCGGGTCGTCGGCGCGGACCAGCACGTCCGCCGTGCCGGCCGGATCGATCTCGCCCGCGTAGCGCTCGAAGGCGGGCAGCGTCCAGTGTTCCGCCTCCGGGGTGCGGCGGCGCAGCGCGCCCGGGGAGAGGAGGACGTGGACGCTCAGGTCGAAGGGGAACCAGTGCCGCAGCAGGAGGGGACCGTGCAGCAACAGCAGCCCGCCGGGCGGGAGTCGGACATAGTCGCTGCGGGTGGCGCGGTCGGTGACCGGGTCCCTCAGGTCGGGCAGGACCCGTCCGTCCCCGCCGGTCTCCAGCGGGGAGAACACCTCACGCCAGAGGGAGCCGGTGTCGAGCCAGCCGTCGTAGTACGAATCGACGTCCCGGTGGCCGTGCTCCAGCCGGACGGACGCCGGGCGCAGGAAGCCCTCCGCGCCGACGACCAGCGACGGACGGCCCCGCACGCGCAACGCCTGCGAGACGCGCTCGGCCAGGTCGCCCGGCCGGGCGGCGGGGGCGCCGTCGAAGGCGATGCGCGGCCAGGGACTGCCGTCGGCCGGTTCGAGGTCGAGCAGCCGTTCGGCCAGGAGGTCGCCGAGCCGTTCCCAGGTGATCGCTTCGAGTCGCACACCGCCATGATGCGCCAGGGCGGAGTCCGGGTGCGGCGCGGAGGGCGCCGGGGAATGAACCTCGCATGGCGCTGCCCTCAACTCCCCCGCCACGCTCCGGTCTTCTGGTCGTCCAGCCGCTGCGGCGCAAGCACTGTGCCGAGTGCCGCCGGGGCCCGCTGCCCATGCTGGTCCTGGAGGAGGGCGTGCCCCGCTGCCTGGACTGCGCCGACCTCGGGCACCTGGTGTTCCTGCCGCGTGGTGACACCGCGCTGACCCGCCGATCACGGGAGGAGAGCGCGCTGTCGGCGGTCGTGGTGCGGTTCAACCGGCGCAGGAGCCGCTACGAGCGGCAGGGCGTGCTCGTCGAGGAGGCGGCGCTCGCCCGAGCGGAGGCACGATGTCTGGCGGACGCCGAGGCGCGGCGCCGGCGCCGGGCCCGGGACGCGCGGCGGCGGGCGGCGGAGGACGCGCGGTTCACGGACGCGTTCGCGGCGGAGATCCGGCGGCTGTTCCCCGGATGCCGGGCGGAGCGCGCCCGGGCCGTCGCCGCGCACGCCTCGGTGCGCGGCAGCGGGCGGGTGGGGCGCAGCGCGGCGGGACGGGCGCTGTCCGAGGGCGCGGTCGTGTGGGCGGTGAGGGCGTCCGTACGGCATGCGGACACGCCGTACGACCGGCTGCTGATGGAGGGAGTGCCGCGGCACGAGGCCCGCCGGCGCATAGCGGCGGACGTGGAGTCGGTGCTGGCGGCGTGGCGGGAGGCGGGGGCGGACGGGGGCCGGAGGCCGGAGGGCGGGGAGGCGGGAACGGACCGCCGAGCAGGGAGGGGACGCCGGCAGGCCTCCTGAACCAGCGGAGCCCGCCTCACCGGCGGAAAGGCCCCCGTACCCGCTCTGCACGCGCGCCCCGGCGGACGTATCGTGGCCGGAAGAGCGCCGCCCGTGGACACGCGAGAACGTGACGGGACCACGTGGGGACGCACGAGGACGCGCGAGAACACGCAGGACCGCGCGAGCACGCAAGGGAGACGGCCATGGCCGATCCCAAGGGCTTCATGACCACGCCCCGCCGGGAGTGGCCCCGCAGGCCGGTCGAGGAGCGGGTCCGGGACTGGGACGAGGTGTATGTTCCGGGCGCTCTGCTGCCGATCATCAGCGAACAGGCCGACCGCTGCATGGACTGCGGTGTCCCGTTCTGCCACCAGGCCTGCCCGCTGGGCAACCTGATCCCGGAGTGGAACGACCTCGTCGCACGGGAGGACTGGCGGACGGCGAGCGACCGGCTGCACGCCACGAACAACTTCCCGGAGTTCACCGGCCGGCTGTGTCCGGCGCCGTGCGAGGCGGGATGTGTGCTGGCGATCAACCAGCCGGCCGTCACCATCAAGAACGTCGAGTGCGCCATCGCCGACCGGGCCTGGGAGGAGGGTTTCACCCCGCCGCGGCCACCGGACCGGCTGTCGGACCGGACCGTCGCCGTGATCGGCTCGGGGCCGACCGGCCTGGCCGCCGCCCAGCAGTTGACCCGCGCGGGGCACACGGTGGCCGTGTACGAGAAGGACGACCGGCTCGGCGGGCTGATGCGCTACGGCATCCCCACGTTCAAGATGGAGAAGCACCACCTGGAACGCCGACTGGAGCAGATGCGCGCCGAGGGGACCAAGTTCCGTACGTCGACGGCCGTCGGGCGCGACGTCGGGGCGACGGAGCTGCGTTCGCGCTACGACGCCGTGGTGATCGCCACGGGTGCCACCGCCTGGCGCGAACTGGACGTACCGGGGCGCGAGTTGGCCGGGATCCACCAGGCGATGGAGTATCTGCCGCTGGCCAACCGGGTGTGCGAGGGGGACATCGCGGTCTCGCCTCTGTGCGCGGCGGGCCGGCACGTGGTCATCGTGGGCGGGGGTGACACGGGGGCCGACTGCCTGGGCACGACGGTGCGGGACGGGGCCGCGTCGGTGACCCAGTTGGACATCTACGGCCGGCCCGGCGAGGAGCGGGACGAGGACACGGAACCATGGCCGACGTATCCGAAGATCTACCGTCTGTCGGCGGCGCACGAGGAAGCGGGGCTGCTGCACACGGCGCCCGCCGCGGACGTCGACGCGCGGTTGTTCGCGGCGTCGACGCTGCGGTTCACCGGTGACGCGGAGGGGCGTGTGCGCGAGGTGCATCTGGTCGAGGTGGACGCGGAGCGGCGCCGGTTGCCGGGCACCGAGCGGACCCTCCCGGCCGACCTGGTGCTGCTCGCGCTCGGCTTCTCCGGGCCCGACCGGCGGGACGGTCTGATCGACCAGCTGGGTCTCGACCTGGCACCGCGCGGCACGCTCGCACGGGGTGCCGACTTCGCGACGAACGTTCCCGGTGTGTTCGCGGCGGGGGACGCCGCGCGCGGGCAGTCGCTGATCGTGTGGGCGATCGCGGAGGGACGCGCGGCGGCGGCGGCAGTCGACCACTACCTGACGGGAAGTTCGCGACTGCCGTCGCCGATCGGGCCGCACGACCGGCCGATGACCGTGTGACCGGCGCCGATGCGCTTTCGGGCGTGGTCCCGGGCCAGGACTCGGTCTCGGACGTGGCGTTGGTTCAGGACTCGGTCCCGGTCCTGCTTTCCTCCTCGTTCCGAGGAGCGGTCACGGACGTGTTCGAGGTGTTCGACGTGTTCAAGGTGGTACCAGAATCAATGCGTCGGGGCAGCGGAAAAGCCAGGCACGGTCAGGAGAGCAGGAAGTCGGCCTCCCCCGCCTTGGCGCCTTCTATGAACGCGGTCATCTCGTCGGTGGTGTAGATGAGGGCCGGCCCGTCCGGGTCGGTGGACTGGCGTACCGCGATCCGCCCATCGGCCAGCTTCATCGCCTCCAGGCAGTTGCCGCCGTTGCCGCCGCTCCACGGCTTGTGCCAGCCTTCACTGCCCAGTTCCCCGGCGGGCATGCCGTTGTAGATCCGCTCGCCGCGGGTCCGGTCGCCGCGGCCTCGTGCGGCGGGCTGGGACGTGATGCGATCCATTCACAGCTCCTTGCGGAGATCCCGGAGGATCTCCTTCGTGCGATGTGCCGTAGCGGCCTGCGCCGCCATGCGGTCCATGACCTCGAGGTGGGTCGCCACCTCCTCGCGCGCGTCCAGGTAGACGGCGCCGGTCAGGTACTCGCTGTAGACCATGTCCGGCAGTTCGGGCATGGCGAATCGGAACAGCACGAAGGGCCCGTACGTGCCGGGGTGCGGCCCCGAGGAGAACGGGGCGACCTGGAGGGTCACGTTGGGCAGCTTCGTGGCGTCGAGCAGTCTGTCGATCTGAGCACGCATCACCTCCGGGCCGCCGACAGGGCGGCGCAGCGCCGTCTCGTCGAACACGAACCAGAATCGCGGCGCGTCGGGACGGGTGAGCAGTTCCTGGCGTTGCATGCGCAGGGCGACATGGCCTTCGATGTCGTCGGGGCTGGTCTGTCCGATGGCGCCCGAGGTGAGCACTCCGCGCGCGTAGTCCTCGGTCTGGAGCAGGCCGGGTACGAAGTGGGGTTCGTAGGACCGGACGAGTGCCGCCGCGCCCTCCAGGCTGACGTACATCGAGAACCAGCCCGGCAGGATGTCGTGGAAGCGCTGCCACCAGCCGGGGCGGTTGGCCTCCTCGGCCAGTTGCACGAAGGCCTCGGCCTCGTCGTCGGGGACGCCGTACGCCTTGAGCAGCAGTTGCAGGTACGGGATCTTGAGGGCGACTTCGGCCGTCTCCATGCGGCGGACGGTGGCCGGGGCGACACGGAGGACGCGGGCGGCCTCCTCGCGCTTGAGTCCTGCGCGTTCCCGCAGGTCGTGCAGGCGCCGGCCGAGCACGACCTGCCCGACGGTCGGCGCCGACCGCGGTTCGCTCACGCTCCACCTCCACCGAAGGATCCGGGACTTTGCCGAGATGTTCCGACGGGCCGGAGGAGTCCCGCAGGCACGGGGAGCCAACCCCCGTGGACTGAAGGAATCCTGACAGCCCTACGGCGCCACTCGAAGATCCACTCGAAGACCCGCGGGTCTCCGGCGATCCCAATTGGCGCCGCGCGACATGCTGTTGCGAGCAGTGTGCCACGGCCTCTCACCGCGTCACACAGCACTCTGCATTTTTCAGAGTGCCACTTGCCAAGTGTTCACGGCGGGGAGATAGTGGCAAGCGTGATTCCGTCCCCGCCTTTAGGAACAGACGCCGCCGAGGGCCTTGTAGCCCCCGGCGCTCTCGCGGGAGCGGGCCCCGACGGGGCCGCTGCCGAGCGCCGGTTCCGCTTCGAGCTGGCCGCACATCCGGGTTCCCCCGCCCAGGCCAGACGTCTGACCAGAGCCCGGCTGACGGCCTGGTCGGTGTGCGAGGACACCTGCGACACCGCCGACCTCGTCATCTCCGAACTGGTCACCAACGCCATCGTGCACACCGCGAGCAGCCGGGTCGTCTGCGAACTCCACGACGGCGGAGAGCTGGTGCGCATAGCCGTGCGCGACGAGGGCCGCGCCCCGGGGGAACCGCACCCGTCCCCGCAGCGGCCGGAGGAGGAGCACGGCAGGGGGCTCCTCCTCGTCGAGGCCATGTGCCTCTCCTGGGGCGCACAGCAGCACGGCCAGGGGCTGGTGGTGTGGGCGGAACTGGCGCGCGGCGCCCGTGACGACAGCCACGACGCCCGGGGCGACCTCGGCTGGGGCGCCCGCCCGAAGCCGGACCCGGCCCCGGACCCTCATCCGGCGCCATCGGCTCCTTCGGCCCCGCATCCGGCTCCGCCCCCGGACGACGAGGACACCCCGCAAGGAGCACAGCCGCACCGGGCGTACGCGCACGACACACATGGATCGGGGGCCGTATGGCTGTGAGCGGCGCCCGCGCCTCCGGGTCAGGCCAGGCGCTCAGCCTGGACACACTCGTACGCCTCGGACGCGCCACGGGCAGGCTCGCCGAATCCGACGGCACCGCCCCGGACGACGGCTCCACGGCGCCCCGGCGGCTGGCCCTTCCCGACGGCATGGTGGTCCCGCTGGGCTGCGACGCGGTGGCGGTGCCCGCTCGCTTCGGCCCTCTGCTGATGCCGCGGTTGCCCCGTGCGGGGTGCGTCTACGCCGATGAGACGCACTGGTGGTGGATCGTCCCGGCCGACTCCGACTACGCCCTGCGGTGGCCCTCGCCCGCGCACTACGCCACCGGCGCGGTCCTCCCCGACACCTGCCGGGCTCCGCTGCCCGTCCTCATCCACCGACCGGACGGGACGGTTCCGTACACCCCGCCGATCCCCCTGTACCTCGCGCTGTGCAGGGTCACGGGCACGACCCCGTCATGGTGCCGTCCGGTCAGCGCGTGAGCGCGGGCCGGCGGCGGGACCGGACCGGTGCCGTCCGGGTCCCGCGGCGGCGAGGCGACTCACGTCGTGTTCACGTCACCTCAAAAGCCGACCGGGACACCGCCCTCAGGCGGTGACGTCGCCGCCGGTCTCGCCACTCCGGACGATCACCAGGAACGTGTCGGTCGCGAGGTCCATGACAACCTCTGCGGGCAGGCCTTCCAGGCGCCGCGCATGCGCGAACTCCTCCGCCGGCCACGACCCGCGCGGACCGCCGGCGGGAAAGCGCTCGAGCACCGTTCGCCCGTTCACCCTGCACCTCCATGTAGCGCTGTACTCGTGAAGTTAAACGCCAAGCATGGGGCGAACACCTCGTCCAGTGACGGTACTGAGACGTACTCGACACGAGTTCAATGCCAAAAGTGCGTCTCACCTCACGTTTTCGACCGACTCGATCACCTTCCGCGTCAACGCGCGTACATCTCGTGTTCACACGTCCGAGGGCAAGCCGTTCGCTCGGTCGGCCCGGCTTCCTCTCCCGCAGAGGCTCGAGGAGACGGCTCGGCTCACCCTTCCCGGAGATCGCCGGCGCGTTTCGAGGATGACAGTGCACCTATGGGCTCCGTCCCGCGGTTCAGTGAACGCCGGTCCTCCTCCTGAAGAGCTCCTCGGCCGCCTCGACGGCCTGTCGCAGGTCCGCCGGAGCGGCGCCGGCGGGCAGTGAGGCGATGATGGCGTCGACCTCCTGGAGGCTCGCGCGGGCCACGAGCCCCTTGTCGTTCGTGGTCCATTCACCGCGTGCGGCGAGTACGGCGTGGGCGGCCTGGGTGGCGGCCAGGGCGATCGCGCCGGCCACCTGGGTGACGGATCCCTTGGGGACGTGGCCCGCCTTCGCGTAGCCGAGGGTGGCGGTGGCAAGGCCGTACCAGTGTTCGGGTGCGGTGCGCCGCAGCGCGGGCGGGTAGGCCGCCGGGCGGGGCAGTTCGCCTCGCAGCACCCGGTTGACCGCGAGTTCGGCGACCACCAGGTAGCTGGGGATCCCCGCGAGATGGAACAGCAGCGGTTCCACCCGGAAGCGTCCTTCCTGTGCCTGGGCCCACTCGTGTTCGACGACGTCGAGGTCCCGGTAGTGCACGTCGACGCGGCGACCGTCGATCGTCAGCCAGGCGCCGCCGTTGAAGACGCCGCCGCCCCAGCCGCCGAGCTCGGAGACCTCGCCCTCCCAGCCGACGGCGCGCAGGTCGTCCGGGTCGAAGCGGCCCCGGTAGTAGACGGCGACGTCCCAGTCGCTGTCCGGGCGGTGGGTGCCCTGGGCGCGGGAGCCGCCGAGGGCCACCGCCCTCACTCCGGGGAGCGCGGCGAGGCGGTCGGCGGTGACGTCGAGGAAGAGCTGGTCCGGGTGAGTCATCGCAGGCCCGCCTCCTGCCGGGTGCGCGTGTCCTCGTGCCGTGCGTACCTGTCCGTCGCCGCGACCAGCGCATCCGCCACGCCCGGGGCTCCGAAGTCGTGCCCGGCCTCGTCGACGACGATCAGCTCGCTGTCCGGCCAGGCGTGGTGCAGGCGCCAGGGGATGCCGAGGAGATTGCCGAAGTCCAGGCTGCCCTGGACGAGAGTGCCGGGGATGCCGCGCAGCAGAGGGGCGTCGCGCAGCACCACGCCGTCGTCGTCGCCCGGGCCGAGGAAGTGGTCGTTGCCGAAGTAGTGGGTGACGGTGCGCGCGAAGCCCATGCGGAAGGCGGGGTCCTCGAACCGTGCGACGGAGCGCGGGGGCGCGGGGATCATCGCGGTCTCCCAGTCGGTCCAGGCGCGCGCCGCCCGTTCGCGCACGGCCGGGTCGGGCGACTCGAGCAGCCGGTTGCAGGCGGCAGCGAGGTTTCCGGTCCGGTCGGTGTCCTCGGGGAGTTCGGCGAGGAGTCGGGCGAAGTCGTGCGGGAAGACCCTGCCCAGGCCATGGGTCAGCAGCGTGACCTCGGCGTTCGAACCGGTCGCGACGCCCGTCAGGACGAGTTCGGACACGGCCGAGGGATGCGTCTGGGCGTAGCGCAGCGCCAGCGCCGAACCCCAGGAGGCACCCCACACCAGCCATCGCTCGATGCCGAGGTGGTGCCGCAGCAGTTCCAGGTCGGCGAGCAGATGGCCGGTCGTGTTGACGCTCATGTCGGTGTCGTACGCGCTCGCGTGCGGTGTGGAGCGTCCGCAGCCGCGCTGGTCGAGGAGAACGATCCGGTACGCGGCGGGATCGCAGTAGCGCCGGTGCGCGGGCGTGCAGCCGGATCCAGGACCGCCGTGCAGCATCACCGCCGGCTTGCCCCGCGGGTTTCCGCAGGTCTCCCAGTACACGAGGTTGCCGTCACCGACGTCGAGCATGCCCTGGTCGTACGGTTCGATCTCCGGATACAGGCCCATGGCAGGAACGTAACCGCCTCCCGAGGACGGCGTCGCCTCTTTTCCCCCTTACACCGCCGTCAGTCCCGCCGCCCCCGCCGCCGTGCGCAGGACGTCGCGGAGCATCGCGGGGGTGAGTTTGCCGGTGAAGGTGTTGCGCTGGCTGACGTGGAAGCAGCCGAAGAGGTCGAGGCCGTCGAGCGGCACCCGTGTCCCGTGCGCGAAGGCCGGGCGGGGCCGGGGCACCGTCCAGCCCGCCTCGGCGAACGCCGGCAGCGCGGCCTGCCAGCCGAACGCACCCAGCACGACCACCGCCCGCAGGGTGGGCCGCAGCAGATGTAGTTCCTGGACCAGCCAGGGCCGGCACGTGTCCCGCTCGCCGGGCGTCGGCTTGTTGGCGGGTGGGGCGCAGTGCACGGGTGAGGTGATCCGCACCCCGTACAGCTCCAGCCCGTCGTCGGCGGCGACGGAGGTCGGCTGGGAGGCGAGCCCCACGTCGTACAGCGCCTGGTACAGCACGTCGCCGGACCGGTCACCGGTGAACATGCGGCCGGTGCGGTTCCCGCCGTGCGCGGCCGGGGCGAGTCCCACGATCAGCAGCCGGGCGTCCGCGGGGCCGAAGCCCGGCACCGGACGGCCCCAGTACGTCCAGTCGGCGAACGCGGCCCGCTTGGTGCGGGCCACCTCCTCACGCCAGGCGACCAGACGCGGACAGGCGCGGCAGTGCGAGATCCGCTCGTCGAGGGCGCACAGGCTGCTGCTGTCCATGCCCCCCACCGTAGAGTGGTCCGGTGCGGCCGGTCCAAGACACTCGAGGAGACTAAGGTCTGAGCCATGGCTAGCGAGGACGACGTGAAGGCCCGCGACGGGGACGGGAGCGGGGCCGGAACCGGTGAGGCGCCCGCGTCGGCCGTGGACCCGAAGGTCGCCGCCGCCATCGCCGCCGCCGAGGCGGCCGGTCCGGCGAGTGGTGAGACCGTGCGGATCGACAGCTGGATCTGGGCCGTGCGTCTGGTCAAGACGCGTTCCGTCGGGGCCACCGCCTGCCGGGGCGGGCACGTCCGGGTCAACGGCGAGCGGGTCAAGCCCTCCCACTCGGTCCGGGTCGGCGACGAGGTGCGCGTGCGGCAGGAGGGCCGCGAGCGGATCGTGGTCGTCAGGCGTCTGATCCGCAAGCGGGTCGGCGCGCCCGTGGCCGTGCAGTGCTACGTCGACAACTCCCCGCCGCCCCCGCCCCGCGAGGCCGTCGCTCCGATCGCCGTACGCGATCGGGGTGCCGGCCGGCCCACCAAGCGCGACCGGCGTGAACTGGAGCGGCTGCGCGCCCTCGGCGGCCTGGACGGTCCCAGCGGCCCGGCCGGCCGGCCGCGCGAACGGTGACGCTCGCACGGCCGGTGAGGCCCCGGAGCCGGACGGCATCCACTCGGTGATCGTCATCCCTACCGCCGCAGCAGCCTCAGCAGCTCGGCGTTGTGTTCGCGGCGGGCCCAGGCGATGACGGCGAGCGGGACGATCAGGATGATCGGTGTCGCCGCGTTCTGCCCGTCGAAGGCGGTGAGCTGGACGACGAACGCGCCGACCATGAGCGCGCTCAGTGCCAGCGCCGCCAGCGACTGCAGCAGCGGGATCAGCAGCGCGACGCCTCCGGCCAGCTCCAGCGCGCCGATGGTGTACATGCCCGCGCTGCCCCAGCCGATCTTGTCGAAGGCTTCGGCGGCCGACGGATGCGCGATGAGCTTGGGCAGTGCGCTCGCGAGCGCGTAGAACAGGCCGAGCAGCACCTGCACGGTGCGCAGGGCGATGCGGCCGGTGCGCCGGCCGCGGGCGGGCCCGGTGGACGGGCCGGTGGCGACGGACGGGGCGGAAGCGGCGGTCTCGGACATGGGGGTCTCCTCCGGAAAGCGGTTCGGTGTGCCGTGTGCTGTCGCAGAGGTGGACCGCCCTCGGCCGTGAAACTCATCGCCTCCCGTGCACCGGATTTCGCGTGCTCCGCGTCCGGCTCCGGCGTGGAGTACGTTGCAAGGAGGAGTGGTGATCGGCGATGCGTACGGGAAGCGAGCCGACGACCGCGCGCAGTGCGCTGCGGGCGCGGTTCTGGCTGAGTGTGTGGGGGCTGATCTGGGCGATGCTCGGCACGGCGGTGTTCGTGCTGGTCGGCCGGCCTGGCTGGGCGGCGGCGTTCGGGGTGCTGTGGCTGGTGATGGCCGTCGACTTCACCCTGATCGTCCGGCATCTGCGGCAGGGGCCGCACTACCAGCCGGGGCGCGATGTACCGCCCTACTGGCCACCCGATCGGCGGCGCCGCTAGGGACTGCCCGGAGGCAGCCGTTGGGAGCTGCCCGGGGTCAGGGGACTCCCGGGGTCAGGTGTCGAACCGGGGCCCGGATCGGGTGCCGACCCGGGCCCGGATCAGGTGTCGAACCGGGCTCGCTGGAGGTACTCCGGGTTCGGGTCCAGCGCGGCGGCCAGCCGGAAGTGGCGTTTGGCCTGGTCGGTGCGGCCCTGGCGCTCGAAGGTCCGGGCGAGCGCGAAGTGCGCGAACGCGTTGTCCGGCTCACGTTCCAGGACGATGCTGAACTCCAGTTCGGCCGGCCGCAGTTGCGCGGCGGCGAAGAAGGCCCGGGCGCGCAGCAGCCGGGCGGCCGTGTTCTCGGGATGGGCGGCAATGACTGCGTCGAGCAGCTTCACGGCGCCCCGCGGGTCCCGCGCGGCGAGCAGTTGCTCGGCGGCGCGGAAGTCGATGACATGCGTCTCCGGAGTACGTCCGGGCGAACCGCTGTTTTCGGGCACGGCACAGTCCTTCCCTTGCTGGAAGGGTTCAACGCCCCTGCCGGACACCCCTATTCCGGAGGTGCGCCGGCTCCCGGCCCCGACTGCGGGGTGTGTGCGGCCCGGCGGACGAGCTCGGCCCAGACGTCTCTCACCCGTTTGCGCAGGTGCTCCAGCGGTACGTCGTTGCCGATGACGATGTCCGCGATCTTCCGGCGCTGCTCCCGTGTGGCCTGGGCGGCCATGCGGGCGCGTGCGTCCTCCTCGGTCATGCCGCGCAGCCGTACCAGCCGGTCCAGCTGGGTCTCGGGGGCGGCGTCGACGACGATCACGACGTCGTACAGCGGGGCGAGGCCGTTCTCCGTGAGAAGCGGGACGTCGTGGACGACGACGGCGTCCTCGGCGGCGGCCTCCTCCAGCTCGCGGGAGCGGGCGCCCACCAGGGGGTGCACGATCGAGTTCAGGACGGCCAGCTTCTCCGGGTCGGCGAAGACGATGGAACCCAGCCGGGGCCGGTCCAGGCCGCCGTCCGCGGCGAGCACCTCCGGGCCGAAGGCGTCGACGACGGCGGCGAGGCCGGGGGTGCCCGGAGCGACGACCTCGCGCGCGATGCGGTCGGCGTCGATCAGCACGGCTCCACACTCGACGAGCAGCCGCGACACCTCGCTCTTACCGGCTCCGATGCCCCCGGTCAGGCCTACCTTCAGCATGAGCGGAAGCTTAGGCCCTGTCCGGCCGATCATGGCGCGGCGGCGGGGTCTGCCACGCGTCACCTGCGATGCCGTCCCCGGCAGGCCGCCCGGCGGACCTCAGTTCTCGCCCTCGCGCTCCGCCAGGAACCTCTCGAACTCGCGGCCGATCTCCTCGGCCGACGGGATGTCGACGGGTTCGGCGAGCATGTTGCCGCGGGTCTCCGCGCCCGCCGCGGCGTCGTACTGGTGCTCGAGGCCCTGGACGAGGGAGGTGAGCTCCTCGTCGCCCTCGCGGATCTGCCGGTCGATCTCCGTCTGGGTGCGGTGGGCCTCGTTGCGCAGGGAGTGCGCGATGCCCGGCAGGACCAGGCCGGTGGCCGCGGTGACGGCCTCCAGGGCGGTCAGGGCCGCGTCCGGGTACGGCGAGCGGGCGATGTAGTGCGGGACGTGCGCGGCGACCCCGAGGACGTCGTGGCCGGCCTTCATCAGCCGGTACTCCACCAGCGCCTCGGCGCTGCCGGGCACCTGCGCCTCCTCGAAGGGGCTGCGCCGACCGTGGACGAGGTCGCTGCGGTTGCCGTGCGGGGTCAGGCCCACGGGGCGGGTGTGGGGGACGCCCATGGGGATGCCGTGGAAGTTCACCGACAGGCGTACGCCGAGGCGCTCCACGATCTGCCGTACGGCGGCGGCGAAGCGCTCCCACTCCACGTCGGGCTCGGGTCCGGAGAGCAGCAGGAAGGGCGCGCCGGTGGCGTCCTGGACGAGCCGCACCTCGATGGCGGGCTCCTCGTACGCCGTCCAGCGGTCGCGCTTGAAGGTCAGCAGCGGGCGGCGGGCCCGGTAGTCCACGAGCCGGTCGTGGTCGAACCGTGCCACGACCTGGTGGGGCAGTGAGTCCAGAAGCCGGTCGACGATCTGGTCGCCGGTCTCGCCCGCGTCGATGTATCCGTCGAAGTGGTAGAGCATGACCAGACCGGCCGACTCCTGGGCGAGCGCCATGTCGACGACCGCCAGGCCCTTCGGCTCCCATGCGTACAAACCCTGCGGATCAAGCACTGTGACCGCCCCTCCTCGTGTTCGTAGCTTCACAACGAGGCACGGGACCCAGGCATTCCCCGACTGCTGACAAATCGTCCGGTGCGACGGTGTGCCCGGAACGCGGCCGCGGCCCGCACCCCCTCGCAGGGGTACGGGCCGCGGTCGTCGGCTGGGTGCCTTGCGGCGAGCGGTCAGCTCTGGCCGCCGGCCAGCTTCTCGCGCAGGGCGGCCAGGGCCTCGTCGGAGGCCAGGGCGCCGGAGGTGTCGCCACCCTCGGAGGAGTACGAACCGCCGGTCGCGGCCGGAGCGGCGGCCTCGCCGCCCTCGGCGGCGGCAGCGGCGTCCGCCTCGCGGGACTTGATGACCTGCGCCTGGTGCTGCTCGAAGCGGGTCTGCGCCTCGGCGTACTGGCGCTCCCACTCCTCGCGCTGCTTCTCGTAGCCCGGCAGCCAGTCGTTGGTCTCCGGGTCGAAGCCCTCGGGGTAGATGTAGTTGCCCTGGTCGTCGTAGGACGCGGCCATGCCGTAGAGGGTCGGGTCGAACTCGACCTCCTCCGGGTGGGCACCGAAGGACTCGTTGGCCTGCTTCAGCGAGAGGCTGATGCGACGGCGCTCGAGGTCGATGTCGATGACCTTGACGAAGATCTCGTCGTTGACCTGGACGACCTGCTCCGGGATCTCCACGTGGCGCTCGGCCAGCTCGGAGATGTGGACCAGACCCTCGATGCCCTCGTCCACGCGGACGAACGCACCGAACGGAACCAGCTTCGTGACCTTGCCGGGCACGACCTGGCCGATCTGGTGGGTGCGGGCGAACTGCTGCCACGGGTCTTCCTGGGTCGCCTTCAGCGACAGGGAGACGCGCTCGCGGTCCATGTCGACGTCCAGGACCTCGACGGTGACCTCCTGGCCGACCTCGACGACCTCGGAGGGGTGGTCGATGTGCTTCCAGGACAGCTCGGAGACGTGGACCAGACCGTCGACGCCGCCCAGGTCCACGAAGGCACCGAAGTTGACGATCGAGGAGACCACACCGGAACGGACCTGACCCTTCTGGAGGGTCGTGAGGAACGTCTGGCGGACCTCGGACTGGGTCTGCTCGAGCCAGGCACGGCGGGACAGGACCACGTTGTTGCGGTTCTTGTCCAGTTCGATGATCTTGGCCTCGAGCTCCTTGCCGACGTACGGCTGGAGGTCGCGGACGCGGCGCATCTCGACCAGAGAGGCCGGGAGGAAGCCACGGAGGCCGATGTCGAGGATGAGACCACCCTTGACGACCTCGATGACGGTACCGGTGACGATGCCGTCCTCTTCCTTGATCTTCTCGATGGTGCCCCAGGCACGCTCGTACTGGGCGCGCTTCTTCGAGAGGATCAGGCGGCCTTCCTTGTCCTCCTTCTGGAGGACCAGGGCCTCGATCTCGTCACCGACGGCGACGACCTCGTTCGGGTCGACGTCATG
This sequence comes from Streptomyces sp. NPDC003393, assembly GCF_053589015.1. Classification (NCBI taxonomy): domain Bacteria; kingdom Bacillati; phylum Actinomycetota; class Actinomycetes; order Kitasatosporales; family Streptomycetaceae; genus Streptomyces; species Streptomyces sp. NPDC003393. Next base: position 137,843 of record NZ_JBSFRB010000006.1, read on the forward strand.
CTTGATCGAGAGCTCGCGGCTCGGGATGACACCTTCGGTCTTGTAACCGATGTCGAGCAGGACCTCGTCCCGGTCGACCTTCACGATGACGCCGTCGACGATGTCGCCGTCGTTGAAGTACTTGATCGTCTCGTCGATCGCTGCGAGGAAGGCTTCCTCGTTACCGATGTCGTTGACCGCTACCTGCGGGGTGGTGGCGGTGGTCTCGGTGCTGCTCGTCATGTGGGAAAGGGCTCCGGTACGGACATTGAAGTCGTAGGTACTGCTTACGCCGGGAGCCCGTTTCGCTCTGCAGAAGCCGGACAGCCAAGGAAGCGCCACAAAAATCCGATGGCGCCTCGACAACCGAGGGGACATACAACAGATGCGAGCGCAGCCTGCTACGTCTGAGGTGCGCAGGCCCGCAGCGCAACTTGTAGCATACGGGGGCAGCCGGGCAGGGTCAATGCGCGAAGTCACCCACCCGGGGCGCATCGCCGCATATCCGGCACAAAACCTGTCTCCCGAGGCCACGCCGACACCAGGGCGTCACTCCATCGGGCGCACACCGGTGGGCGGGTTGGACGGAAGAGTACGACGAGGGAGCCCATCATCCAAGAGCCAGCACCGTTCGCATCGTCCGAACCGGAGGCCACCCGCCGGGCGGCCGGTGTCACCGAGAGCGCCCGGGCCAACCGGGGCTGGTGGGACCGCAACGCGGACGAGTACCAGACCGAGCACGGCACCTTCCTCGGCGACGACCGCTTCGTGTGGTGCCCCGAGGGCCTGGACGAGGTGGAGGCGGAGCTCCTCGGCCCCGCCGAGGAGCTCAAGGGCAAGGACGTCCTGGAGATCGGCGCCGGCGCGGCCCAGTGCGCGCGCTGGCTGGCCGCGCAGGGCGCTCGCCCCGTCGCCCTGGACCTGTCCCACCGGCAGCTCCAGCACGCGCTGCGGATCGGCGGATCGTTCCCTCTGGTGTGCGCCGACGCGGGCGCCCTGCCCTTCGCGGACGGCTCCTTCGACCTGGCGTGCTCGGCGTACGGGGCGCTGCCCTTCGTCGCCGACCCGCGTCTGGTGCTGCGGGAGGTGCGCCGGGTGCTGCGGCCGGGCGGGCGGTTCGTCTTCTCGGTGACGCACCCGATCCGCTGGGCCTTTCCCGACGAGCCCGGCCCGGAGGGGCTGAGCGTGTCCGCCTCGTACTTCGACCGCACGCCGTACGTGGAGCAGGACGACGACGGCAACGCGGTCTACGTCGAGCACCACCGCACGCTCGGCGACCGCGTCCGGGACGTCGTCGCCGCGGGCTGGCGCCTGGTGGACCTGGTCGAGCCGGAGTGGCCGGACTGGAACACCTCCGAGTGGGGCGGCTGGTCCCCGCTGCGCGGGCACCTGATCCCGGGGACGGCGATCTTCGCCTGCGAGCGGGACTGAGGAGCGGGACGAGCGGGACCGAGACGACCGTGATCCGTTACGACGCTCTGGACGCGCTGCCGGTGCGCGGCGCCCTGCCCGCGCTGCACGAGGCTCTCGACGGGTCCGGGACCGCCGTCCTGGTGGCCCCGCCCGGCACGGGCAAGACGACGATGGTGCCGCTCGCCCTGGCCGGCCTGCTGGGCGGGGGGCCGGCGCGGCGGGTGGTCGTGGCGGAGCCGCGGCGGATCGCCGCGCGGGCGGCGGCGCGGCGGATGGCGTGGCTGCTGGGCGAGAAGCCCGGCGAGAGCGTCGGTCACACCGTCCGCGGGGAGCGGGTCGTCGGGCGGCACACGCGCGTGGAGGTCGTCACGACCGGTGTGCTGCTCCAGCGGCTCCAGCGCGACCAGGAGCTGGCGGGCGTCGACGTGGTGGTGCTCGACGAGTGCCACGAACGGCATCTGGACGCGGACACCGCGGCGGCGTTCCTGTGGGACGTGCGCGAGACGCTGCGCCCCGAGCTGCGGCTGGTCGCCGCGTCGGCCACCACGGACGCCGAGGGCTGGGCGCGGCTGCTGGGCGGAGCCCGGGTGGTCGAGGCCGAGGGCGTGTCGCATCCGGCGGAGGTGGTGTGGGCGCCGCCCGGGCGCCCGGTGCGGCCGCCGCACGGGATGCGGGTGGACCCGGCGCTTCTGGCCCACGTGGCGTCGGTGGTGCGGCGGGCGCTCGCCGAGCGGGCCGGGGACGTGCTGTGCTTCCTGCCCGGCGTCGGCGAGATCGCGCGGGTCTCCGGACAGCTGGGGGATCTCGGCGACGTGGACGTGCTCCAGGTGCACGGGCGGGCGCCGGCGGCCGTGCAGGACGCGGTGCTGGCGCCGGGGCGGCGCCGTCGGGTGGTGCTCGCCACCTCCGTGGCGGAGTCGTCGCTGACGGTGCCCGGGGTGCGGGTGGTCGTCGACTCGGGGCTGGCCCGGGAGCCGCGTGTGGACCACGCGCGCGGGTTGAGCGCCCTGGCGACGGTACGGGCCTCGCAGGCGTCCGGACGGCAGCGGGCGGGCCGCGCCGGACGCGAGGCGCCGGGCACGGTGTACCGATGCTGGGCGGAGGCCGAGGACGGGCGGCTGCCGCGTTTTCCCGCCCCGGAGATCAAGGTGGCCGACCTGACCGCGTTCGCCCTCCAGGCAGCCTGCTGGGGCGATCCGGACGCCTCCGGGCTGGCCCTGCTGGATCCGCCGCCGCAGGGCGCCATGGCGGCCGCACGGGACGTGCTGAGGGCCGTGGGCGCCGTGGACCCGGCCGGGCGGGCCACACCTCGGGGACTGCGGCTGGCGCGGCTGGGCGTGCATCCGCGGCTGGGCCGCGCGCTGCTCGACGCGACGGTCCCGTTCGCGGCCGAGCGGGTGGCGGAGGCGGTCGCCCTGCTCAGCGAGGAGCCGCCCCGGGAGTACGGCGACGACCTCGCCGCCGCGCTGCGGGCCGCCCGGCGCGGCGGCGACCCGTACGCGTCACGCTGGCGCACGGAGTGCCGGCGCCTGCGGGCCGCCGCGACAGGCACCGGTGACCGCGCGGCCGGCGAGCCCCCCGCCGGGACCGGAGCCGGTCCCGGCCGGCGGCCGGCCGACGGTACGGACACGCGACCGCCCGACGGCGACCGGCCGGGTGCCGGCGAGGACGGCGTCGTCGGGACCGTGGCCGCGCTCGCCTTCCCCGAGCGGGTCGCCCGGCTGGACGGGGGGTCGTATCTCATGGTCTCCGGTACCCGCGCCGAACTGGCCGAGGGATCGGGTCTGCGGGGCGCGCCCTGGATCGCCGTGGCCGTGGCGGACCGGCCGATCGGCAGGGGGCACGCGCGCGTGCGGCTCGCCGCGCCCGTCGACGAGGACGTCGCGCGACGGGCGGCCGCGGCGCTGCACGAGGAGCGCGAGGAGGTCCGCTGGGCCGGCGGGGACGTGGTGGCCCGGCGGGTCGAGCGGCTGGGGGCGGTGGAGCTGACGGTCCGCCCCCTGGCCGACCCGGACCCCGGCCGCCTGCGGGACGCCCTGCTGGACGGTCTGCGGCAGGAAGGGTTCCGGCTGCTGCGCTGGTCGCCGGAGGCCGAGGCGCTGCGCCTGCGGCTCGCGTTCCTGCACCGGCATCTCGGTCGGCCGTGGCCCGACGTCCGGGACGAGGCGCTGCACGCGCGCGTGGAGGAGTGGCTGGAGCCGGAGCTGGGCCGTGCCGGCAGGCGCGCGGACCTGGCACGGATCGACGCCGGGCAGGCGCTGGCCAGGCTGCTGCCCTGGGCCTGCGGTGCGGCCGCCCGGCTCGACGAGCTGGCCCCGGAACGGATCACCGTGCCCAGCGGGTCCAGGATCCGCGTCGACTACACGGACCCCGACCGGCCCGTGCTGGCGGTCAAGCTGCAGGAGATGTTCGGGGCGCGGCAGTCGCCGGTGCTCGCCGGGGTGCCGGTTCTCGTGCACCTGCTCTCCCCCGCCGGGCGGCCCGCCGCCGTCACCGCCGACCTGGCCTCGTTCTGGCGGGACGGCTACCGGGGCGTACGGGCGGAGCTGCGCGGGCGGTACCCGAAGCATCCCTGGCCCGAGGATCCGGCGACGGCGGAGCCGACCCGGCACACCAACGCCCGGCTCCGGCGGGCCTGACGGCTCCGGTCCGACGACCCGGCAGCTCCCGGCCCGACAGGTTCGGCCCGCGGGTGCGGTGGAGTCGGCGGACCGGCCGGGCCGGTCATGAAGGTCGGACCGGACGCGTCGGCCCCGGCCGGTCGGGCCGGCCGGGGTCGCGGCTCTACGAGGCCGAGGGGCTGGGCGAAGGCTCCGTCGAGGGGCTGGGCGACGGCTCCGTCGAGGGGCTGGGCGACGGCTCCGCCGAGGAGTCGGCGGCCGCCACCTTCAGTTCCACGGTCAGCGTGGCGCCGCCGGTGGTGGTGATCCGGAGCAGGAAGGTGCCGGTGGTGTCGTCCGCGTACAGCTTCGGCAGCTTCAGCAGGCCGTCGGCGTCCGTCTGAAGGTCCTTCAGGGTGCGCACGGGGTTGCCGTCGGCGTCCTTGAAGTAGGGGCCCTTGTCGTTCTCGGTCGCGTCGTCGGCGGCCTTGACGAGGGTGGCGGTGGCCGCGACCTTGTCGGCGACGGCGCCCTTGTACGTGGCCTTGACCTCGACCTGGTCGGCGAACTCGCCGCCCGGGGTGCAGGTGAGCGCGGCGTCGCCGGTGCGGGTCAGGGTGTCGGCGGCGCGCGCGGTGACGGTGGCCGTGTGGTCGAGGCCGGAGATCGCGCGGCCGACGACGACGGCGCGGACGGTGAAGGAGCCCGTCCGTTCGCCCGCCTGGAGTGCCGGTGCGGTGGCCACGCCGGAGGAGTCGGTGAGGGCCGAGGCGACCGTCTCGCCGCCGGTGAAGGTGGCGTCGGTGTCGCCGAGGATCGTGAACCGGATCCTGACCCTGGCGACCGCCTTGCCGTCCTTCGTCTCGGCGCGGGCGATGATCTTCTGGCCGAACGTGTCCCCGGCCATGGCGGTGAGCTCTCCGGTGCCCGCGGCCTCCAGGTGGTCCACGGTGTCGGTGGGCGTGGGTGATGTGGAGTGCGTCGGGGGCGGCGTGGTCGGCGTCGACGGCGAGGCCGGGTTCGTGCTCGGGCTGCCGCCGCCCGGCTCGGCCGGCTCGGCGGGCTTGCCGGAATCGCGGGGCTCGGGGGTTGCCGTCGGCGGGGTCGTGCCCGGGGAGGACGACGGCCCCGGACGGAACCCGTCCCTGTCGTCGCTGCGGCCGGAGGGGATCCTGCCGGTGCCGTCGGGGATCGAGTGGGTGCCCTTGCGGTAGTACTCCAGCCACGACAGGACGGTGTTCAGATAGTCCTCGGAGTAGTTGTAACTGAGGATCGCCCGGCGCAGGTCGGCGTCGTCGGACAGGTCCCAGCCGTTGCGGCACAGGTAGTGGCCCGCGGCGAGGGCCGCGTCGTAGACGTTGTCGGGGTCCTTCTGGCCGTCGCCGTTACCGTCACGCCCGGCCCACGCCCAGGTGGACGGGATGAACTGCATGGGTCCGATCGCGCGGTCGTACCTGGTGTCGCCGTCGTAGGCGCCGTGGTCGGTGTCGCTGATGTGGGCGAAGCCGCTGCCGTTGAGGACCGGGCCGAGGATCGGCGAGAGCGTCTTGCCGTTCGCGTCGACGCGGCCGCCGCGCGCCTGGCCGGACTCGACCTTGCCGATGGCGGCGAGCAGTTGCCAGGGCAGGTTGCAGCCCGGTTTGGAAGCCCGCAGTTCCGCCTCGGCCTTCTTGTAGGCGTCGAGGACGGTGGCGGGTATGCCCGCCTCGGACGACGTCCCGGCGGACGGGGTGCCGGCGGTGGGCGCGGGGTCGGGGCTGTTGAGCGGGGGCAGATCCGTGTAGTACGGCGAGTTGCCGGTCGCGGCGCCGTCGCCGTCGGCGTTGACGTCGGGGGCGGGTGTCGCACCGGTGGCGGTCGGGGTGCCCGGACCGTCCGTCGTCGCGCCGGGAGCCTGGGAGGCGGTGAGAGCCGCGACCGCCGCCGCGGCCACGGCCGTGGTCGCCGCCCCCTTATAGAGCCTCCTGCCGAATTGCGCCGCCATGCGGTGAACCCCTCCCGTGGACGTCCGAGCGTCCCTCTGTCCTGTCGTTCGCCCTGTTGTGACGGTTGACCCGCGGTACTGGTTGCCTCTGTGGAGCTCTTCGGGTGTATACGACCCAGGTGACCCTACGACAACTTCCTTTGTATCGGGAGCGGTTCGTGCCCGATTTTCACCGATTGCCCCTGGACGTCGGGCGGTGAGGCGCACCGTCGGCCTGTCCCATACTGGACACGGTGATCGCCGGGCCGCCGGGCTCGGTCAACACGCCGTCCTGGGGGGCCGAGTTGCCGTTCACTCTGAGTCATGCGGCCGCGGTGCTGCCCGCGGTGCGCGGTGACGGATCGGGGCGGGGCCGGCTGGTGCCGGCGGTACTGGTGGCCGGATCCTTCTCGCCGGACATGACCTATTACCTGGCGAATGCCCTGCCTGGGGCGATGGAGTTCGGCGCGGTCACGCACTCCTTCTCCGGGGTCTTCGGCGTCGATGTGCTCATCGCCTGGGCGTTGGTGGGGCTGTGGCTGCTGGTGCGCGAGCCGCTGGTGGCGCCGCTGCCGCGGGCCCGGCAGCGGCGGCCGGCGGCGCTGACCCGGTGCGGGGCGCCCCGCGCGCGCGTGTCGCCGGCCTCGGTGCTGTGGTGGTACGTCTCCGCCGCGCTGGGAGCGCTGACGCACGTGGTGTGGGACGCGTTCACGCATCTCGACCGGTGGGGGATGCGGCTGTTTCCGGTGCTGGGGCAGCGGTTGGCGGGCACTCCGCTCTACTGGTACCTGCAGTACGGCGGCTCGGCGGTGGCCGGGGGCGTGATCGTGCTGTTCCTCGTCCGCGTGTTGCGGCGGGCGCCGTCGGGCGAGCCGGCCGCGGTGCCTGCGCTGTCGGCGCGGGACCGGTGGTGGGCCGGGGTTGTCATCGGCGGCTGCGCGACGGCCGGGGCGGTGCAGCGCCTCGCGCGGTCCTGGGCCGGGCCGTCCTCGGCGGCGGGCCCGAGGGATCTCGTCCCGGCCTTGTGCTTCGGCGCGGGAGCGGGGCTCACCCTCGGCCTGACGGCCTACGCGGTGTTGGTCCGGACGCGCCGGGCGTCCGGGTACGCGGATTTCACCGCCTTGGGCGGCGCGGATGGCGTGGGTCCTGTGAGTGGCGTGAGTGGTTCCGCCGGCTCCGGCTGGTTCGGTCGCTCGGGCCACTCCGATCGCAACGCTCGCTCCGGTCGCTCCGACGGGGACGCGGACCAAGCGGGGGTTGCCGCGCGCACGGACTGAGGGATGAGGTCCGGATCGGTCCGGAAGATCCGGGAGATCCGGAAGGCCGGGAGGGCGCCGAAGGTCCGGGGCGCGGCGGCGGGCCGGGGTGGGAGATACGGGCGGCGGTGAGGCACGGGCTGCTCCGGAGGGGGCAGGAGTGCCGGTCCCGGCGGTCACGCCCCTCTGCTCGCCCGGCGGCGCTACCAGTCGCGGGGGCCCGGACGGTGCTGCCCGTTCCGGTGGGGGCGCCGGTCGTTGCGGGAGGGCTCGTCCGGGAGGGACGGCTCCCGCCGGCGGGATCGCTGGTCCCGGCGGGCGGGTTCGTCCCGGCGGGTTGGTTCGTCCCGGCGGGTGGATTCGTCCCGGACGGGACGGCTGTCCGGGCGTGGCCGGTGCGCGGGTGGGCCCAGTGGGCGATCCGTGCGGTGCGCACGGTCGGCGCGGGGGATCGGGGGCGCCACGAAGACGGTGACGGTGCGCGCCGGGGCCGGCTGCGGGAGGCGCGCGAGGAGGAGCGCGGCGTAGCCGCGCGTCAGATCGGCCCACATCCGCCATGGACGGGCCTCTCCGGGGACGGCCGGACGGCGCATGGCGGTCACAACCCTGCGCACGGCTGCCGCGAGATCGGTGGGGATGCGGGCGGTGCTTGCGTCGGCCGCGAGGGCCGGGACCGGCGGGGGCGGCTGGGATACCGCCGGCCGGTGGTCGAGCATGCGTATACCCATGCCCGCATCCTGGCGGGCATGGGTGGTGGATGCGCCTCTGCGGGGGCCACGTGAGTGACGGCCGCCGACGGCACGCAGAGCCGCCCGCACCGTCGGCCGCGGTCACGACCGCCCGCCCCGGGCACGGCCGCCCGGTCCCGATGACCAGGACACCGCGGGGTGCCGCGGCCGCGGCGGAGGACGTGCTGGAGCCGCCACGGCCGGGCAGGGACGTACGGAGAGGCTTCTCCCCGGCACGGTTTCGCTTCCCCGGCCGGGGTCCTCCGCCCGTGCGGCACCGGGTGCCGTGCGGTGCCTAGTGCGCCGCCGACTCCCAGTCCGGGCCCACGCCCACCGAGACGTCCAGCGGCGCCCGGAGGCGCACGGCGCCGGACATCTCGCGGCGGACGATCTCCTCCGCCGCCGCACGCTCGCCGGGGGCGATCTCCAGGACGATTTCGTCGTGGACCTGGAGAAGCAGGCGGGAGGCAAGACCGGCCTCGTGCAGCGCCCGCTCCACGTTCAGCATGGCGATCTTGACGATGTCGGCGGCCGTGCCCTGGATGGGTGCGTTCAGGGCCATGCGTTCGGCCGCCTCGCGACGCTGGCGGTTGTCGCTGTTGAGGTCGGGGAGGTAGCGGCGGCGCCCGAAGAGCGTCGCCGTGTACCCCGTGGCCCGCGCCTCGTCGACCACCCGGCGCAGATAGTCCCGTACGCCGCCGAAGCGCTCGAAGTAGGCGTCCATCAGGGCGCGGGCCTCGGCCGCCTCGATGTTCAGCTGCTGGGAGAGGCCGAAGGCGGACAGCCCGTAGGCCAGGCCGTACGACATCGCCTTGATCTTGCGGCGCATCTCGGCGTCCACCGCCGACCGCTCGACGCCGAAGACCTGGGAGGCCGCCGTGGTGTGCAGGTCCTCGCCGGAGGTGAACGCCTCGATCAGGCCCGCGTCCTCGGAGAGGTGGGCCATCACCCGCAGTTCGATCTGGCTGTAGTCGGCCGTCATCAGCGACTCGAAGCCCTCGCCGACCACGAAGCCGCGGCGGATGGCCCGGCCCTCGTCGGTGCGGACCGGGATGTTCTGCAGGTTGGGGTCGGTGGAGGACAGGCGGCCGGTGGCGGCGACCGTCTGGTTGAACGTGGTGTGGATACGGCCGTCCGCCGCGATCGTCTTGATCAGGCCCTCCACGGTGACCCGGAGCTTGGCCTGTTCACGGTGGCGGAGCATGATCACCGGCAGCTCGTTGTCCGTCTGGCCGGCCAGCCAGGCCAGGGCGTCGGCGTCGGTGGTGTAGCCCGTCTTGGTCTTCTTCGTCTTCGGCAGGGCCAGCTCGCCGAAGAGGACTTCCTGGAGCTGCTTGGGCGAGCCCAGGTTGAACTCGTGCCCGGCCGCCGCGTGCGCCTCCTTCACGGCCTGCTGCACCGCACCGGCGAACGTCTGTTCCATCGCTTCGAGGTGGGCGCGGTCGGCGGCGATGCCGTGCCGTTCCATGCGGGCGAGGAGCGCGGAGGTGGGCAGTTCCATGTCGCGCAGCAGATCCGCGGCGCCGACCTCCCGCAGCCGGTCCTCGAACACCTCCCCGAGGTCGAGGATGGCGCGGGCCTGGAGCATCAGGGCGTCGGCCTGGGCGGCGTCGTCCGCGCCGAAGGCCAGCTGCCCGTCGGCCGCGGCGGCGGGCGTCAGCTCCCGGTGCAGGTACTCCAGGGACAGCGCGTCCAGGTCGAAGGAGCGGCGGCCGGGCTTGACCAGGTAGGCGGCGAGCGCGGTGTCCATGGTGACGCCCTCGACACGCCAGCCGTGCTCGGCGAAGACCCGCATCGCGCCCTTGGCGTTGTGGAAGGTCTTGGGCCGCTCGGCGTCGGCCAGCCAGTTCGCGAACGCCCGCTCGTCGGCCTCGTCCAGCTCGGCGGGGTCGCACCAGGCGGCCGCGCCGCCGGCCGCGGCGAGCGCGACCTCGGCGACCGAGCCCGCGCCCAGCGCCCAGGTGTCGACCGTGGCGACGCCCAGCGGCTGGGTGCCGTGCTCGGCGAGCCAGCCGGCCAGCTCGCCGGTGACGAGCACGGTGCCGTCCAGCTCCACGCCGTCGGCGGCGATCGGGGTGGTCTCGGCCTCCTCGGCGCCGGGGTCGACCGCGAAGAGCCGCTCCCGCAGGGAGGGGTTGCGGATCTCCAGGCTGTCCAGGAGCGTCGCGACACCCTTGCGGTCGTAGGGCTGCCGGGCGAGGTCGGTGGCCGCGCCGGGCAGTTCCACGTTCCGCTCCAGCTCGGTGAGCCGCCGGTTGAGCTTGACGGCCTCCAGGTGGTCGCGCAGATTCTGCCCGGCCTTGCCCTTGACCTCCTCGACGCGCTCGACCAGCTCGGCGAACGAACCGAACTGGTTGATCCACTTCGCGGCCGTCTTCTCGCCCACGCCCGGGATGCCGGGCAGGTTGTCCGACGGGTCGCCGCGCAGCGCCGCGAAGTCCGGGTACTGGGCGGGCGTCAACCCGTACTTCTCGAAAACCTTCTCCGGAGTGAACCGGGTCAGCTCCGAGACGCCCTTGGTCGGGTACAGCACCGTGGTGTGCTCGGAGACCAGCTGGAAGGAGTCGCGGTCTCCGGTGACGATCAGCACCTCGAAGCCCTGGGCCTCGGCCCGGGTGGCGAGGGTGGCGATGACGTCGTCCGCCTCGAACCCCTCGACGGCGAAGCGGGGGGCCCGCATCGCGTCGAGCAGCTCGCCGATCAGCTGGACCTGGCCCTTGAACTCGTCCGGGGTCTTGGAGCGGTTCGCCTTGTACTCGGTGAACTCCTCCGAGCGCCAGGTCTTGCGCGAGACGTCGAAGGCGACCGCGAAGTGCGTGGGCGCCTCGTCACGCAGAGTGTTGGCCAGCATCGACGCGAAGCCGTAGATCGCGTTCGTCGGCTGGCCCGTCGCGGTCGTGAAGTTCTCCGCGGGCAGCGCGAAGAACGCCCGGTAGGCCAGCGAGTGCCCGTCCATGAGCATGAGCCGGGGACGGGTACCGCCGGAGGTGGTGTCGGTCTTCTTCGATGCTGTCTCTGCCACGCCCTCGATCCTGCCACGCCCCACTGACAGCCGGGGCCGCCCGGCCCCGGCGGGCGTGAGCGCCCTCACAGCGACCGGGCCCGCGGCCCGGAGGGTCCCCTTGTCGCTGCCCCGTGGCAGGATCGGCGACGTACGACTTCAACAGCGCAGTCGAAGGGGAGGGCGCGATGGCGACGAAGCCGCCCAAGGGCGACCCGGTTCAGGACGCTCCGCGGGTCGCCGACCCGAAGCACGCGGCGGCCGGGCTGCCGGCCGTCGGGCACACCCTGCGCATCGCCCAGCAGCAGATGGGCGTGCGCCGCACCGCACTGACCCTGCTGCGGGTCAACCAGAAGGACGGCTTCGACTGCCCGGGCTGCGCCTGGCCGGAGCCGGAGCACCGGCACAAGGCGGAGTTCTGCGAGAACGGCGCGAAGGCGGTCGCCGAGGAGGCCACGCTGCGCCGGGTCACCCCGGAGTTCTTCGCCGCCCACTCCGTCGCCGACCTGGCCGGCCGCAGCGGCTACTGGCTGGGCCAGCAGGGGCGCCTGACCCACCCCATGTACCTGCCCGAGGGCGCCGACCACTACGAGCCCGTCACCTGGGAGCGCGCCTTCGGCATCGTCGCCGAGGAGATCGCCGCCCTCTCCTCCCCCGACGAGGCCGTCTTCTACACCTCCGGCCGCACCAGCAACGAGGCCGCTTTCCTCTACCAGCTGTTCGCGCGCGAGCTGGGCACCAACAACCTGCCCGACTGCTCCAACATGTGCCACGAGTCCTCCGGCTCGGCCCTGTCGGAGACGATCGGCGTCGGCAAGGGCAGCGTCCTGCTGGAGGACCTGTACCGGGCCGACCTGATCATCGTGGCCGGCCAGAACCCGGGCACCAACCACCCGCGCATGCTCTCCGCCCTGGAGAAGGCCAAGGCGAACGGCGCGAAGGTCATCAGCGTCAACCCCCTGCCCGAGGCGGGCCTGGAGCGCTTCAAGAACCCCCAGACGCCGAAGGGGCTGACCAGCGGCGCCGCGCTCACCGATCTGTTCCTGCAGATCCGCATCGGCGGCGACCAGGCCCTCTTCCGCCTCCTCAACAAACTGATCATCGAGACACAGGGCGCGGTCGACGAGCAGTTCGTCCGCGAACACACCCACGGCTACGAGGAGTTCGCCGCCGCCGCGCGCGCCGCCGACTGGGACGAGACGCTCACCGCGACCGGCCTCACCCGCGAGCAGATCGACCAGGCGCTCGAGATGGTCCTGGCCTCCCGGCGCACCATCGTGTGCTGGGCGATGGGCCTGACCCAGCACAAGCACGCGGTGCCCACCATCCGCGAGGTGGTCAACTTCCTGCTGCTGCGCGGCGACATCGGCCGCCCGGGGGCGGGCGTGTGCCCGGTGCGCGGCCACTCCAACGTGCAGGGCGACCGCACGATGGGCATCTTCGAGCGTCCGGCCCCGGCGTTCCTGGACGCCCTGGAGAAGGAGTTCGGCTTCGCGCCGCCGCGCGCACACGGCTACGACGTCGTCCGGGCCATCCGCGCCCTGCGCGACGGCGAGGCGAAGGTGTTCTTCGCCATGGGCGGCAACTTCGTCTCCGCCTCCCCCGACACCGACGTCACCGAGGCCGCCATGCGCCGGGCCCGGCTGACCGTGCACGTGTCGACCAAGCTCAACCGCTCCCACGTCGTCACCGGCGCCCGCGCCCTGATCCTGCCCACCCTCGGCCGCACCGAGCGGGACCTCCAGGGCGGCGGCGAGCAGTTCGTGACCGTCGAGGACTCCATGGGCATGGTGCACGCCTCACGCGGCCGCCTGGAGCCCGCGAGCGAGCACCTGCTGTCCGAGCCGGCCATCGTCTGCCGCCTGGCGCGCCGTGTGCTGGGCGAGCGCAGCGTGGTGCCGTGGGAGGAGTTCGAGAAGGACTACGCCACGATCCGCGACCGGATCGCCCGCGTGGTCCCCGGCTTCGAGGAGTTCAACGCGCGCGTGGCCCGCCCCGGCGGCTTCGCGCTGCCGCACGCCCCGCGCGACGAGCGCCGCTTCCCGACGGCCACCGGCAAGGCCAACTTCACCGCCGCGCCGGTGGAGTTCCCCGCACTGCCCGAGGGCCGGCTGCTGCTCCAGACACTGCGCTCGCACGACCAGTACAACACCACGATCTACGGCCTGGACGACCGCTACCGGGGCATCACGGCCGGCCGCCGGGTGGTGCTGGTGCACCCCGAGGACGCGCGGGCCCTCGGCGTCCCGGACGGCTCCTACGTCGACCTGGTGAGCGAGTGGAAGGACGGCGTGGAGCGGCGGGCGCCCGGCTTCCGCGTCGTGCACTACCCGACGGCCCGGGGCTGCGCGGCGGCCTACTACCCGGAGACCAACGTGCTCGTCCCGCTGGACTCCACCGCGGACGTCAGCAACACCCCTGCCAGCAAGTCCGTGGTGGTCCGCCTGGAGACCCGTCTGGAACAATCGGCGACCGACTGAGCGTTTGCTCAGCGCACAGACGTACGACGAACCAGGTGTGCGCCGAACCAGGCGCACAAGGAACGGAGCCGGGCCCATGGGTGAGCAGCAGCACGTGAAGTTCCCGCAGGAGGTCCTCGACGAGTACGCCGCGCTCGGCGTCGACCTCCAGGCGCTGTTCTCCGCCGGCCACCTGGGGACGCGGATGGGCGTGCAGATCCTGGAGGCGTCGGCGGAGCGGGTCGTCGGGACCATGCCCGTGGAAGGCAACACCCAGCCGTACGGGCTGCTGCACGGCGGCGCCTCCGCCGTGCTGGCCGAGACGCTGGGCTCGGTCGGCTCCATGCTGCACGGCGGCACCTCGAAGATCGCGGTCGGCGTGGACCTCAACTGCACGCATCACCGCGGGGTGCGCTCGGGCCTCGTCACCGGCGTCGCCACACCCGTGCACCGGGGACGCTCGACGGCCACGTACGAGATCGTGATCAGTGACGAGGAGGGACGCCGCGTGTGCAGCGCCCGCCTGACCTGCCTGCTGCGCGACGTACGCCCCGGCGACGGCGCATAGAGCCCGCCCGCCGGACCCCACCCGAACCGCGGGGTCCGGCCGCACGGTCCGGCGCGGACCCCCGCGCCACGACCCGGCGCGCGGACACACCACTCACGCCCGGCGCAAAGCTCCGCCACCGACCCGTCGCCGCCACGCCCGGCCCGGACACCCGGCCAACGGTCCCGCACACGCACACGTCGCCGCCGCCGCGCCCGGCCCGCACACCCGGCCCACGGTCCGGCACGTGAACCGCTCCCGGCCCCGCCCGCCCGCTCCGCGCACGGCCCCTCCTACGCAGGTTGCGACCTGCCCCTGGCCCGATCCGCGCGCGTGGCCCTAGCGTCATGGCATGGGAACGCAAGGAGCCCCGCGGCCCGGGGCGGCGGCGCTCGGGTCCTGGCTCGCCCCGGTGCTCCTCGCAGGCGCGCTGACGGCAGGCTGCAACGGCGCCGCGGACACGGCGGTCAGCAGCGGACACGGCGCCGGGCACAGCACCGCACCCCCGCCGTCACCTCAGGTGACCTCCCGGGAAGAACTGTGCGCCCGGATCGTCGCGCACTGGGCCCGGCAGGTGCTGGACGGCACCACCTACGGTGACTACCAGTCGATGGGACTGTCCAACGGCCAGTACGAGATCCTGCGCCGGGTCGTGGACGCCGCCCGTCCGGTGAAACGGCGCCAGGGAGCGCGCGCCGCCGATGAATTGATCAACCGTCAGGCACGGGCGGGCTGCGCCGACCGGTACCGCGGCGGCGGTCCGAGCGAAGGCCCGTGGCGGTGACCGGGGTCGGCCCCCTCGAACCGGGCGAGGGCACACGCGCACGGGACATTCCGGACCTGACCGAAGCCCCCCGCCCCGGCCCCCGTTCCCGGCGTCCACCCCGGCTGACCCGGAGTCGCCGGCGCACCGCGCTCACCTCCGCGGCGCTCGCCGCCCTCCTCGCGGGCGGCGGCTACCTCTACGCCACCCACGAGCACCAGCCACCGCCCCAGGAGCGTCAACCCCCGCCGCTCGCACCGCCGTTCCCCGCCCAAGTGGTCGACGTCTCCTACCTGGACCCGGCGCCCACCCCCGCCGGCGCCGCGCCCGGAAGCTTCAGTTTCGCGCTGCTGGTGAGCGTGAACGCCGGCCCGCCGGTCACCGTGACCCGCATCGGCCAGCCGTACGCGGGCCTTTCCGTCACCTCCGCGCCCCGCCCGCCTTTTCGCACCCGGGCCGGATCCGCCCGCAAGATCGTCGTCACCATGCATGTCTCGGAATGCGGGACAGTGCCGCGGAATGCCGGACTCCCTTTCCTGGATGTAACTCTGCGTAATACGCGCGCAATGCAAGTCCAGAGTTTCATCCTCGGCTCCCGCTACGCCCAGGCGCTCAGCGAGGCCCTGCACCGCGCCTGCGACAACGATTCCCGGTAATCACCAAAACACCTGAGACACCTGAACGCGGCGCTGCGCGTCCTGCGGGTTCTCGAAATGCGGACCGGGCGAATCGGCCTGAATTCCGCTCATCCACCCACCCAGTACCGCTCTGCATTACGTCGTGTCATAACAAGAACGTCACAGCATTGGTCAGACTCTCCTCCACGTTCCACCCACACGCCTAGAGTCACGGCCAGTCACCGCACGGTCGGAACACCCCTCCCGACCGGCGAACGACTCGGCCGCTTCCAGGGGGGAGGGCCGTGCCAGGGAAAGGACTGATCGTGCGTCAACGTTCGCTCATCGCCATCACCGCCGCGCTGGCGGCGGGAGCACTCACCCTCACCGCCTGCGGCTCCCGGGACGGCGGCGACAAGGGCTCCGACTCCGGAAACGGTGGCACCACCGTGACCATCGGCGTCGACGCCCCGCTGACCGGCGACCTGTCCGCCATGGGCCTCGGCATCAAGAACTCCGCCGACCTCGCCGCCAAGAACGCCAACAAGAAGAGCTACGTCAAGGGCGTCACCTTCAAGATCCAAGCCCTCGACGACCAGGCACAGCCGTCCGCCGGCCAGCAGAACGCCACCAAGCTCGTCGCCGACAAGAGCGTCCTCGGCGTCGTCGGCCCCCTCAACTCCTCCGTCGCCGAGTCCATGCAGAAGGTCTTCGACGACGCCAAACTGGTCGAGGTCTCCCCCGCCAACACCGGCCCCTCCCTCACCCAGGGCCCCGACTGGCAGAACAAGAAGGTCCGCCAGTACAAGTCCTACTTCCGCACCGCCACCACAGACGCCATCCAGGGCCCGTTCGCCGCCCAGTACGTCTTCAACGACGCCAAGAAGAAGAAGGTCTTCGTCATCGACGACAAGAAGACCTACGGCGCCGGCCTCGCCGCCACCTTCACCGCCGAGTTCAAGCAGCTGGGCGGCAAGGTCGTCGGCACCGAGCACATCAACCCCGACACCAAGGACTTCTCCGCCGTCGCCGCCAAGGTGAAGAGCTCCGGCGCCGACGTCGTCTACTACGGCGGCGAATACCCGCAGGCCGGCCCGCTCAGCAAGCAGATCAAGGCCGCCGGCGCCAAGATCCCGCTGGTCGGCGGCGACGGCATCAACGACGCCACCTACGGCAAGCTGGCCGGCCCCGACGCCACCGGCGACCTGGCCACCTCCGTCGGCGCCCCCGTCGAAACCCTGCCCTCCGCCAAGCAGTTCGTCGCCGACTACAAGGCCGCCGGCTACACGGACGAGTACTCCGCCTACGGCGGCTACGCCTACGACTCCGCCTGGGCCATCATCGAGGCCGTCAAGAAGGTCGTCGACGACAACGGCGGCAAGCTCCCCTCCGACGCCCGCGCCAAGGTCACCGAGGCCATGCAGAACGTCTCCTTCGACGGTGTGACCGGCAAGGTCTCCTTCGACGAATACGGTGACGCCACCAACAAGCAGCTCACCGTCTACGCCATCAAGAACGGCGTCTTCGCCCCCGTCAAGTCCGGCACCTTCACCGGCTGACCACGCCCGCACCACCCCACCAGCCGCGCGGGGCGCTGATCCAGAGGCGCCCCGCGCGGACTGCATTCCGGTCACATCCGTCGAACATCCGAAGTCTCGGAGGACATGCGGTGAACGAACTGCCGCAGCAGCTGGTCAACGGCCTGCTACTAGGATCCATGTACGGGCTGGTCGCCATCGGCTACACAATGGTCTACGGCATCGTCCAGCTCATCAACTTCGCCCACGGCGAGATCTTCATGACCGGCGCCTTCGGCGCCCTCACGGTCTACGTGTACATCCTGCCCGACGGCACCTCCATGTGGGCCGCCCTCCCCCTCATGCTCGTCGGCGCCATCATCGTCGCCGTCCTCGTCGCCGTAGGGGCGGAACGGTTCGCCTACCGCCCGCTGCGCACCGCCCCACGCCTGGCCCCCCTCATCACCGCCATCGGCCTCTCCCTCGCCCTCCAGCAGGCCGTCTGGGCCTGGTACCCCGACGCCAAGTCCGCCCGCACCTTCCCCCAGATCCCCGGCGGACCCTTCCACATCGGCAACGTCACCATCCAGACCGGCGACATCTTCCTCCTCCTCGCCGCCCCCATCAGCATGGCCATCCTCGGCTACTTCGTCATGAAGACCCGCACCGGACGCGGCATGCAGGCCACCGCCCAGGACCCCGACACCGCCAAACTGATGGGCGTCAACACCGACCGCATCATCGTGGTCGCCTTCGCCCTCGGCGCCGCCTTCGCCGCCATCGGCGGCGTCGCCTACGGCCTCAAGTACGGCCAGATCGAATTCCGCATGGGCTTCATCCTCGGCCTCAAAGCCTTCACCGCCGCCGTCCTCGGCGGCATCGGCAACATCTACGGAGCCATGATCGGCGGCGTCGTCCTCGGCATCGCCGAAACACTCGCCACCGCCTACATCGCCGACCTCCCCGGCATGGAAAAGTTCGGCAGCCAGTCCTGGGCGGACGTCTGGGCGTTCGTACTCCTCATCCTCGTACTCCTCTTCAGACCCCAAGGCCTGCTCGGCGAGCGCGTCGCGGACAGGGCGTGACACCGATGACCACACAGACCACCGCACCCGAAACCCCCGGCACCCCGACCCCCCGGCCTGCCGCCACAAGCACCGGCATCCCGCCGCACGTCGGCCGCGCGCTCACCACCGGCGGCGCCGTCCTCACCCTCGCCTCGACCTTCCTCGCCTGGACCTGGACGTCCGCGTTCCCCGGTGACCTCACCGTCTACGGCTACCCGGGCGGCCTGCAGGTGCTCGTCCTCGTCGGCAGCGCCCTCACCGCCCTGCTCTGCCTCTCCTCCTACGGAGTGAAAGGCCTGCGGTGGCTGACCCCCGCCGGTGCCGACGGAGCCATCCGATTCGCCGCACTGGCCACCTGGTACACCACCTGGTACACCGTCGGCGCGATCAGCACCAAGCTCGGCGGCGTCGTCAACCTCGAACCCGGCGGCTACATCGCCGCCGTCGCCGCGCTCGTCACCTACATCGGCGCACGATCCCTGCCCTTCGAGCGCCCCGAACCGGATCCCATCGACCCCGACGACACCCGCTGGGCACACATCAAACACGGCTTCTCCCACCGGATGCAGGCGGTCAAGGCGGCCTACTCCGCCGGGACCCCCCGCCCCGTCCCCGCCCTGCCCTCCTACGCCGAGATTCTGATCATCGTCGCCATCCTGGCACTCGGCCTGGTCGTCTTCACCTACGGCATCGGCACCGAGTACGACGAGCTGTTCGTCGGCTTCCTCATCACCGCCGGCTTCGGCTTCGCAGCCCTCAGCAAGTCCGGACTCGTCGGCCAGGCCTCCCAGATCACCGCACGACACCAGACCATCACCACCTTCGGCGCCTTCATCGCCGCCGCACTCTTCCCCTTCACCCAGACCGACGACCAGTACGCCACCATCGGCGTCTACATCCTCATCTTCGCCACCGTCGCCCTCGGCCTGAACATCGTCGTCGGCCTCGCCGGACTCCTCGACCTCGGCTACGTCGCCTTCCTCGGCGTCGGCGCCTACGCCGCCTCCCTCGTCTCCGGCTCCCCCAGCTCCCCCTTCCACGTCCACTTCCCCTTCTGGGCCGCCGTCATCGTCGGCGCCCTCGCCTCACTCGTCTTCGGCGTCCTCATCGGCGCCCCCACCCTCCGCCTCCGCGGCGACTACCTCGCCATCGTCACCCTCGGCTTCGGAGAAATCTTCCGCATCACCGCCAACAACCTCGACGGCACCTCCGGACCCGACCTCACCAACGGCTCCAACGGCATCTCCTCCGTCCCCAACCTCGACATCCTCGGATTCGACTTCGGCGCCCAGCACGACATCGCCGGATACACCATCGGACGCTTCGCCAACTACTTCTTCCTGATGCTGATCATCACCGCCGTCGTCGTCCTCGTCTTCCGACGCAGCGGCAACTCACGCATCGGCCGCGCCTGGGTCGCCATCCGCGAAGACGAAACCGCCGCCCTCGCCATGGGCATCAACGGCTTCCGCGTCAAACTCATCGCCTTCGCCGTCGGCGCCTCCCTCGCCGGTCTCGCCGGCACCGTCCAGGCACACGTCACCTACACCGTCACCCCCGAGCAGTACCTCTTCGCCGGAGCCATCCCCCCCAACTCCGCCTTCCTGCTCGCCGCAGTCGTCCTCGGCGGCATGGGCACCATCGCCGGCCCGCTCATCGGCGCCGCACTGCTCTTCCTCATCCCCAACAAGCTCCAGTTCCTCGGCGACTACCAGCTCTTCGCCTTCGGAGTCGCACTCATCCTGCTCATGCGGTTCCGGCCGGAAGGCCTCATCCCCAACCGACGCCGCCAGCTCGAATTCCACGAAGAGGCCGAAGCGCCCACGGTCCTCGGCAAGACAGGGGCCTGACCACCATGACCACCGACACCACCACCAAGGACACCGCACCGGGCACCAACCCCCCCGGCCACACCGTCCTCGACGCCCGCGGCGTCACCATGCGCTTCGGCGGCCTCACCGCCGTACGAAACGTCGACTTCACCGTCAACAGCGGCGAGATCGTCGGACTCATCGGCCCCAACGGCGCAGGAAAAACCACCTTCTTCAACTGCCTGACCGGCCTCTACGTCCCCACCGAAGGCGAAGTCCGCTACAACGGCAACGTCCTGCCGCCCAAATCCTTCAAGGTCACCGCGGCCGGCATCGCCCGCACCTTCCAGAACATCCGCCTCTTCGCCAACATGACGGTCCTCGAGAACGTCCTCGTCGGCCGCCACACCCGCACCAAAGAAGGCTTCTGGTCCGCCGTCCTCCGCGGACCCGGCTTCCACAAAGCCGAAGCCGCCTCCCGCGCACGCGCGATGGAACTGCTCGAATTCGTCGGACTCGCGGACAAGGCCGAACACCTCGCCCGCAACCTCCCCTACGGCGAACAACGCAAACTCGAAATCGCCCGCGCCCTCGCCAGCGAACCCGGACTCCTCCTCCTCGACGAGCCCACCGCCGGCATGAACCCCCAAGAGACCCGCGCCACCGAAGAACTCGTCTTCGCCATCCGCGACATGGGCATCGCCGTCCTCGTCATCGAGCACGACATGCGGTTCATCTTCAACCTCTGCGACCGCGTCGCCGTCCTCGTCCAAGGCGAAAAACTCATCGAAGGCGACAGCGCCACCGTCCAGGGCGACGAACGCGTCATCGCCGCCTACCTCGGCGAACCCTTCGAAGGCGCCCCCGGCGAACAGGAAGCCGCCGAAGTCGCACACGCCGAGGCGCAGGCCGAGGCACACGCCGCCACCACGACGACGGACCCCGGCACCCCGACGGACGCCGACACGACGACGGCCGCCACCACGGACGCCGACACCAGGACGGACGCCACCACGGAGGACGCCGACACCGCGACGAACGCCGACACCACGACGGACGACGCGCCCGGCAAGGAGAACGACCGATGACCACACTCCTCGAAGTCGAAGACCTCAGAGTCGCCTACGGCAAAATCGAAGCCGTCAAAGGCATCTCCTTCAAGGTCGAGGCCGGCCAGGTCGTCACCCTCATCGGCACCAACGGCGCCGGCAAAACCACCACGCTCCGCACCCTCTCCGGCCTCCTCAAGCCCATCGGCGGCCACATCAAATTCAACGGCAAATCCATCAAAAGAACCCCCGCCCACGACATCGTCTCCCTCGGCCTCGCCCACTCCCCCGAAGGCCGCCACATCTTCCCCCGCATGACCATCGAGGACAACCTCCGCCTCGGCGCCTTCCTCCGCAAAGACAAAGAAGGCATCGAAAAGGACATCCAGCGCGCCTACGACCTCTTCCCCATCCTCGGAGAACGCAGAAAACAAGCCGCAGGCACCCTCTCCGGCGGCGAACAACAAATGCTCGCCATGGGCCGCGCCCTCATGTCACAGCCCAAACTCCTCATGCTCGACGAACCCTCCATGGGCCTCTCCCCGATCATGATGCAAAAAATCATGGCCACCATCGCGGAACTCAAAGCCCAAGGCACCACCATCCTCCTCGTCGAACAGAACGCCCAGGCCGCCCTCTCCCTCGCCGACCAGGGCCACGTCATGGAAGTCGGCAACATCGTCCTCTCCGGCACCGGACAAGACCTCCTCCACGACGAATCCGTCCGCAAGGCCTACCTCGGCGAGGACTGACACCCACCCCGCACCACCACAACGAGGCCCGCACCCCAACACAGGGATGCGGGCCTCGCCACACAACGAAGAAACCAGGCGCTCAGCCCTCCTCGGACCTCCCACCCTTCGCCGCCCTCTTCTCCGCACTGTCCTCGATGACCGCCTCCGCCACCTGCTGCATCGACATACGACGATCCATCGACGTCTTCTGAATCCAACGGAACGCCGCCGGCTCCGTCAGCCCGTACTCCGTCTGCAGGACCGACTTCGCCCGATCCACCAGCTTCCGCGTCTCCAGACGCTGAGAGAGGTCCGCGACCTCCTTCTCCAGCTCCTTCAACTCCGTGAACCGCGACACGGCCATCTCGATCGCCGGCACCACATCACTCTTGCTGAACGGCTTCACCAGATACGCCATCGCACCCGCGTCCCTGGCCCGCTCCACCAGATCACGCTGCGAGAACGCCGTCAGCATCAACACCGGCGCGATCCGCTCCTCCGCGATCCGCTCCGCCGCCGAGATACCATCCAGCTTCGGCATCTTCACATCAAGAATCACCAGGTCAGGACGGTGCTCCCGCGCCAGCTCCACCGCCCGCTCACCATCGCCGGCCTCACCGACGACCGAGTACCCCTCCTCCTGAAGCATCTCTTTGAGATCCAGCCGGATCAGCGCCTCGTCCTCCGCGATGACGACACGCGTCGTCAGGGGAGGCACGTGCGACTTGTCGTCGTCGGGCACATCTACGGGCTGGGGCGACTCGGGGGCGGTCACGGGGGCGCTCCTAGCTTCCAGGCGGGGCAGGTCTGCTGCCTATGCAGCCTACCCAGCTGAAGTCGGTGGCGGTCACCGGGTACACTCCGATCAGTGCTGTCGCCGGGTTGGCGGAACAGGCAGACGCTGATGTCTCAAACACATCTGTCCGTGAGGACGTGCGGGTTCGAGTCCCGCACCCGGCACCAGTCAAAGCGGAAGGTCACGTTCGCGTGATCTTCCGCTTTTTGCTGCGTGTCGCCACAAGCCGTGACCCAGCGTGTTCACATGTACTACCACAGCACAGAAGTGCGACAGAGGGCGCTGACTCTGCTGCGCAACGGCACGAAGAACGCCGAAGTGGCTCGTCGACTCGGCGTTCCGCTGGGAACCATCAGCTACTGGAAGCACGTGGACCGCGCGAAGCGTGGCGAGTGTCCTGGCAGGCGGAGCCCCGAATGTCCCCGCTGCGACGGGCGGGAACTAGATCACGCGGCGTACAGCTACCTTCTCGGTCTGTATCTCGGAGACGGACACATCAGCCACTACTCAGGACACCGCGTACCCACCCTGATGATCACTTGCGCCGAGTCATGGCCGGGGCTCATCGAAGACTGCAGACAAGCCATGCTCGCTGTGTTCCCCAGCAACTCGGTGTGCCACAACCGCCGGACAGGATGCCGGGACGTCAAGGTGTACTCGAAACACCTTCACTGCCTTTTCCCACAGCACGGCCCCGGCAAGAAGCACGAGCGCCGGATCATTCTTGTGCCCTGGCAGCAGGAGATCGTGGACGAGCACCCCTGGGAATTCATCCGGGGCCTCATCCACTCCGACGGCTGTCGCATCACCAACTGGACGACCCGCCTCGTCGGCGGTGAGCGCAAGCGTTACGAATACCCCCGGTACTTCTTCAGCAACAAGTCAGACGACATCCGTAGGCTCTTCAGCGACACGCTCGACAAGGTCGGCGTCGAGTGGACCACATTGGCTCGCGGCAGCGACCCCTTCAACATCTCCATCGCCCGCAAAGCCTCCGTAGCCCTCATGGACGCCCACGTAGGCCCCAAATACTGACGACCGCCCTACTTGGGGCTGTCGTCCTCCCCGATGTGGTGCACCCGGACCATGTTCGTCGCGCCCGGCACCCCCGGAGGGGACCCCGCCGTGATCACCACGGTGTCGCCCCGCTCGCAGCGGCCGTACCTCAGGAGCAGTTCGTCCACCTGGGCGACCATCGCGTCCGTGGAGTCGACGTGGGGGCCGAGGAAGGTTTCGACGCCCCAGGTGGTGCTGAGCTGGGAGCGGGTGGCCGGTTCGGGGGTGAAGGCGAGGAGGGGGATGGGTGAGCGGTAGCGGGAGAGGCGGCGGGCGGTGTCGCCGGACTGGGTGAAGGCGACGAGGAACGTGGCGCCGAGGAAGTCGCCGATCTCGGCTGCTGCGCGGGCGACGGCGCCGCCCTGGGTGCGGGGTTTGTTGCGTTCGGTCAGTGGTGGCAGGCCCTTGGCGAGGATGTCTTCCTCGGCCGCGGCGACGATCTTGGCCATGGTGCGGACGGCCTGGACGGGGTGGTTGCCGACGCTGGTCTCGCCGGAGAGCATCACCGCGTCGGTGCCGTCGATGACGGCGTTGGCGACGTCCGATGCCTCTGCCCTGGTGGGGCGGGCGTTGTCGATCATGGAGTCGAGCATCTGGGTGGCGACGATGACCGGTTTGGCGTTGCGTCGGGCGAGTTTGATGGCGCGTTTTTGGACGATGGGGACTTGTTCGAGGGGCATCTCCACGCCGAGGTCGCCTCTGGCGACCATGATGCCGTCGAAGGCGGCGACGATGTCGTCCATGGCTTCGACGGCCTGGGGTTTTTCGATCTTGGCGATGACGGGGAGGCGGCGGCCTTCGTCGTCCATGATGCGGTGGACGTCGAGGATGTCGCGGCCGTTGCGGACGAAGGAGAGGGCGATGGCGTCGAAGCCGGTGCGCAGGGCCCAGCGGAGGTCGTCCTCGTCTTTTTTGGAGAGGGCGGGGACGGAGACGGCGACTCCGGGGAGGTTGAGGCCTTTGTGGTCGGAGATGATGCCGGCGTCGATGACTTGGGTGTGGACACGGGGGCCTTCGACGGCGGTGACTTTGAGGGTGACGCGGCCGTCGTCGACGAGGATGCGTTCGCCGGGGGTGACGTCGTCGGCGAGGCCGGCGTAGGTGGTGCCACAGATGTGGCGGTCGCCTTCGATGCCTTCTTCGACGGTGATGGTGAAGGTGTCGCCGCGTTCGAGGAGTACGGGGCCTTCGTGGAAGCGGCCGAGGCGGATCTTCGGGCCTTGAAGGTCGGCGAGGGTGCCGACGCTGCGGCCGGTTTCGTCGGCGGCTGTGCGTACGTGCTGGTAGCGCTCCTCGTGTTCGGCGTGTCCGCCGTGGCTGAGGTTGAGGCGGGCGACGTCCATTCCGGTGTCGACCAGTGCCTTGATCTGGTCGTACGTGGCTGTGGCGGGCCCCAATGTACAGACGATCTTTGCTCGGCGCATGGTGTCGAGCCTAGGGCTTACCGGTGGGTAGGGGCTTGGTGTGGTGTGTCTGCTCAACGTCCTTCGGGTGACGTGTTATTGACACTTGTTGAAGTGTGTGGGGCGGGGGTCGTCCGATCGGGTGTCGGTGCTGGTCATCAGATCGCAACGTGCGGGGGGTGTTCCGTTCAGCATGCACGGGTCAGAATCTACGCGCGTCCGTATGTCTGTGCGGGCGTGTCTACGCGCGTTGCGAAGACTATTGCCCCCTTCTCGCGAGGAGAGCCAGCATGGCGTTGGACCGCCGGAAGTTCCTGAAGAAGTCGGCCGTGACGGGGGCGGGGGTGGCGCTGGCGGGTGCGGCGGCTCCGGCGGCGCGGGCGGCCGAGGCCTCGGCCGGTTCCGCGTCGGGTCCGGGCAAGCACCCCAAGCGGTACTCGCTGACGGTGATGGGCACGACGGATCTGCACGGACACGTCTTCAACTGGGACTACTTCAAAAACGCCGAGTATGCGGACGCGGCGGGCAACGCGCAGGGTCTGGCGCGGATCTCGACGCTGGTGAACCAGGTCCGCGAGGAGAAGGGCCGTGGCAACACGCTGCTGCTGGACGCGGGGGACACGATCCAGGGCACGCCGTTGACGTACTACTACGCCAAGGTGGATCCGATCACGGCCGAGGGTGGTCCGGTGCATCCGATGGCGCAGGCGATGAACGCGATCGGGTACGACGCGGCGGCGCTGGGCAACCACGAGTTCAACTACGGTATCGAGACGCTGCGGAAGTTCGAGCAGCAGTGCGATTTCCCGCTGTTGGGTGCGAACGCGCTGGACGCGAGGACGCAGCGGCCGGCGTTCGCGCCGTACTTCATCAAGGAGTTCCGTCCGCATGGTGCGCCGCCGGTGAAGGTGGCGGTGCTGGGTCTGACGAATCCGGGTATCGCGATCTGGGACAAGGCGTATGTGCAGGGGAAGCTGACGTTTCCGGGGCTGGAGGAGCAGGCGGCGAAGTGGGTGCCGAAGCTGCGTTCGATGGGTGCGGACGTGGTGATCGTGTCGGCGCATTCGGGTACGTCGGGTCAGTCGTCGTACGGTGACCAGTTGCCGTATGTGGAGGATGCGGCGGCGAACGTGGCGCGGCAGGTGCCGGGGATCGACGCGATTCTGGTGGGGCACGCGCATCTGGAGATCGAGGAGCTGAAGGTCGTCAACGAGGCGACGGGGAAGACGGTGGTGTTGTCCGAGCCGCTGTGTTTCGCCGAGCGGCTGGCCCTGTTCGACATCGAGTTGGTGTTCGGCAGGGGTCGGTGGGAGGTGGAGTCGGTGTCGGCGTCGCTGCGCAACTCCAACTCGGTGGCCGACGATCCGGCGATCGCGAAGCTGCTGGACGACGAGCACGAGAAGGTCGTGGCGTACGTCAATCAGGTGGTGGGCCGGGCGACGCAGACGCTGACGACGGTGGAGGCGCGGTACAAGGACGCGCCGATCATCGATCTGATCACGAAGGTGCAGGAGGACGTGGTGAAGGCGGCGCTGGCCGGTACCGAGTACGCCTCGCTGCCGGTGATCGCGCAGGCTTCGCCGTTCTCGCGGACGTCTCAGATCCCGGCCGGTGATGTGACGATCCGGGATCTGGCGGGTCTGTACGTGTACGACAACACGCTGGTGGCGAAGTTGATGACGGGTGCTCAGGTGCGTGCGTATCTGGAGTATTCCGCCGGGTACTACGTGCAGACGGCGCCGGGCGCGCCGGTGGATGTGGAGAAGCTGACGAACGCGGGTGGCCGTCCGGACTACAACTACGACTATGTGTCGGGTCTGCGGTACGACATCGATGTGGCGCAGCCGGCCGGTTCGCGGATCAGGAATCTGACGTTCGGCGGGGTGCCGCTGGAGGACGGCCAGCAGTTCGTGTTGGCGGTGAACAACTACCGTGCCAATGGTGGTGGGGCGTTTCCGTTCGTGGCGTCGGCGAAGGAGTTGTGGTCGGAGTCGACGGAGATCCGTACTCGGATCGCCGAGTGGGTGACGGCGAAGGGTGAGTTGGATCCGAAGGACTTCGCTTCGGTGGACTGGCGGCTGACGCGGGACGGTTCGCCGGTGTTCTAGCGGTTGGGTTGCCCGCGGTTGCGCGGTGCGGCTGGTGTGGTGGCGGCCTCAGATTCCGTCTGCCAGGGGTGTCAGGGTTCTGGTCTGGCGCACGGGCGGGATCTGGGGCCGTTGTTGTGTGAGGCCGAAGGTGGTGAAGGCGGTGCGGTGGGGCAGGGGGTAGGGGTTGGTGCCGGTGATGGCGTTGAGGATGGTGGCGCTGCGCCAGGCGGCGAGTCCGAGGTCGGGGGTGCCGACGCCGTGGGTGTGGAGTTCGGCGTTCTGGACGTAGGCGTGGCATCCGGTGGCGGTGATGGTGGGGTCGAGGAGGAGGCGGTACTGGTCGTCGATGCGGGGGCGTTCGCTGTTGTCGCGGCGGAGGTAGGGGTCGAGGCCGGCGAGGAGGGGGGTGAGGGGGCGGGGGCGGTATCCGGTGGCGAGGACGACGGCGTCGGTGGTGAGGCGGGTGCGGGTGGCCTGCTGGGTGTGTTCGAGGTGGAGTTCGATTTTGGTGCCGGCGATGCGGCCGGCGGTGCGGACGTGGACACCGGGGGTGAGGACGGTGTCGGGCCAGTGTCCGTTGAGGGTGCGGTGGTAGAGCTCGTCGTGGATGGCGGCGAGGGTGTCGGTGTCGATGGCTTTGTGGAGCTGCCATTGGGTGGGCAGGAGTCGGTCGCGGACGGGTTCGGGCAGGGCGTGGAAGTAGTGGGTGTAGTCGGGGGTGAAGTGTTCGAGGCCGAGTTTGGAGTACTCCATGGGGGCGAGGGCTTCGGTGCGGCCGATCCAGTGGAGTCCTTCGTGGCCGGTGGGGCGGTGGCGGAGGAGGTCGAGGAAGATTTCGGCGCCTGATTGTCCGGTGCCGACGACGGTGATGTGTGCCGCGGTGAGCAGGGTGTCGCGGTGGTCGAGGTAGTCGGCGGCGTGGATGACGGGGGCTCCGGGTGCGTCGGTGAGGGGTTTGAGGGGTTCGGGGATGTGGGGTTGGGTGCCGATGCCGAGGACGATGTTGCGGCTGTAGGTGCGGCCGAGTGCTTCGGCTTCGCCGTCGGTGCCGAGTTGGGTGTAGTCGATTTCGAAGAGGCGGTGTTCGGGGTTCCAGCGGACGGCGTCGATGTGGTGGCCGAAGTGGACGGTGGGGAGGTTGTCGCTGACCCAGCGGCAGTAGGCGTCGTATTCGGTGCGTCGGATGTGGAGGTGTTCGGCGAAGTAGAAGGGGAAGAGCCGGTCGTGGGTTTTGAGGTAGTTGAGGAAGGTCCACTGGCTGGTGGGGTCGACGAGGGTGGTGAGGTCGGCGAGGAAGGGGACTTGGACGCGGGTGTCGTGGATGAGTTGGCCGGGGTGCCAGTGGAATCGGGGGTGTTGTTCGTAGAAGGCGGTGTGGAGGTGGGTGAGGGGGTGGGCGAGGGCGGCCAGGGAGAGGTTGAAGGGGCCGATGCCGATGCCGACGAGGTCGTGGGGGGTGGGCCGGCCGGGTCGGTGGGGTCGGTCGAGCCGGGTGTGGGGGTTGAGGTGGTTCGGGGGGTTCATGCGGGGGTGTTTCCTTCCACCAGTTTCAGGAGGGTGGCCAGGTCTTCGGGCCGGGTGTGGGGGTTGAGGAGGGTGGCCTTGAGCCAGAGCCGGTTGTCGAGGCGGGCTCGGCCGAGGACGGCGCGGCCTTCGGTGAGGAGGGTGCGGCGTACGGCGGCGACGGTGTCGTCGGTGGCGCCGGCGGGCCGGAAGAGGACGGTGCTGATGGTGGGCCGGTCGTAGAGCTCGAGGTGGGGGTGGGCGTGGATGAGGTCGGCGAGTTCGCGGGCGCGGGTGCAGACCTGGTCGACGAGGGCGCCGAGGCCGGTGCGGCCGAGGGTTTTGAGGGTGGCGGCGATTTTGAGGATGTCGGGGCGGCGGGTGGTGCGCAGGGAGCGGCCGAGGAGGTCGGGGATGCCTGCTTCGGTGTCGTCGTCGGCGTTGAGGTAGTCGGCGTGGTGGTGCAGGGCGGTGAGGTCGCGGGGGTGGCGGACGGCGAGGAGTCCGGCGGGGACGGGTTGCCAGCCGAGTTTGTGCAGGTCGAGGGTGACGGTGTGGGCGGCTTCGAGGCCGGTGAGTTTGTCGCGGTGGCGGTCGCTGAACAGGAGGCCTCCGCCGTGGGCGGCGTCGATGTGGAGGCGGGCGCCGTGGGCGGCGCAGAGTCCGGCGATCTCGGGGAGGGGGTCGATGAGGCCGGCGTCGGTGGTGCCTGCGGTGGCGGCGACGACGAGGGGGGTGCGGGGGCTGCCGGTGGTGTGGGGGCTGCCGGTGGTGTGGGGGCCGGTGAGGTGGGTGAGGGCTTGGTGGAGGGCGGCGGGGTCGAGGGTGCCGGTGGGGGCGCGGACGACGACGGGTTCGGGCAGGCCGAGCAGCCAGGCGGCGCGGGGCAGGGAGTGGTGGGCGTTGGCGCCGTGGACGAGGCGGACGCCGGTGGGGTGGGTTTCGCGGGCGAGGAGCAGGGCGAGTTGGTTGGATTCGGTGCCGCCGGTGGTGACGACGGCGTCGGCGAGGCCGGTGAGGTGGGCGAGTTCGCGGGTGACGAGTGCTTCGAGTGCGGAGGCGGCGGGGGCTTGGTCCCAGGAGTCGAGTGAGGGGTTGAGGATGCTGGCGGCGAGGTCGGCTGCGGCGGCGACGGCGAGGGGCGGGCAGTGCAGGTGGGCGGCGCACAGGGGGTCGGCGGGGTCGGCGGCGCCTTCGGCGAGGGCGTGGACGAGGGTGTGGAGCGCGTCGGGGTCGCCGTGGTCGGGCAGGATGTCCGCGACGGCGGCGCGCAGCCGGGCGGTGACGGTTTCGGGGCCGCCGGCGGGCAGGGGTCCTCCGCGGGCCTGGTGGCCGCTGCGCAGGGCGTCGAGGACGGTGTCGAGCAGGGGGCGCAGGGTGTCGGGGCCTTCGGCGCCGGAGGCGAGGCGCGCTGGGGGCTGGGGTGGGGGTGGCGTACTCATCGGCTGTCCTCCGGGGCGCGGGGCCTGGGGGTTCCAGCTTGTACGTCTGGGGTGCGACGCGCCCGGAATGCCGTGCGTGGGGAACCCGAAAGTGGGTATCGCCGTGCGGGTGGTGGGGGTTGGGGCGGGCGCGGTGGGGTGGGTGTGCGGGCCGGGTCGTGGCCCGGCCCGCACGTGGGGGCTGCTGTGGTGGGTGCTCCTTCTGGGGGTTGGCCTTGTGGGGTCAGGCGGTGCGGACGCGCAGTGCGCGTGCGAGGTCGTCGAGTTGGTCGACGAGGGTGCGGCGCAGGGCGGGTACGGGGTCGTTGTCGCGCAGGCAGGCCTGGCCGAGGTGGAGGTGGTCGGTGTCGACGGCGTGGGCGGGGAAGCCCCAGTGGCCGGCGGCGCGGGCGATGGCGGGGCCGCGGCGGGCGGCGACGGTGACGGCGTCCTGGTAGAAGCGGGGTACGTAGTCCTGGACGAGGTCGGCCTGTTCGGGCTGCCAGAAGCCTTGGGCGGTGGCGGTGAACAGGTAGTTGGACAGGTCGTCGGAGGTGAACATGGCGTGCCAGGCGGCGTGTTTGGCGTCGGGGTCGGGCAGGGCGGCGCGGCAGCGGGCGGCGCCTTCCTGGCCGGTGGCGGAGGGGTCGCGGTCGAGTTCGGCGGCGATGGCGGTCTCGTCGGTGGCGCCGAGGACGGCGAGGCGGGCGAGGATGCGCCAGCGCAGTTCGGGGTCGAGTTCGGGGCCGCCGGGGACGGTGCCGTCGGTGAGCCAGGAGGCGATGGTGTCGGGGTGGGCGGCGCTGTCGATGAAGTGGCGTACGGCGATGAGGCGCAGGCCGGGGTTGTCGCCGTCCTCGGTGCGACGGATGAGGTCGCGGCACAGGTCGGTGAGGGTGGCGAGGGCGGCGGGACGCTGGTCGGGGGTGAGGTAGCGGTCGGCGATGTGGGTGCGGGCGAAGGCGAGGACGCCCTGGACGAGGGCGAGGTCGGTTTCTTCCGGCAGGTGTGCCGCGGCAGTGGCCAGGTGGTCGGCGGGGGCGAGTTCACCGTCGCGGACCATGTCGCGCAGCGTGTTCCACACGACGGCGCGGGTGAGTGCGTCGGGGATGCCGGACAGGCCGCGCAGGGCGGTTTCCAGGGAGGTGTCGTCGAGGCGGATTTTGGCGTAGGTGAGGTCGAGGTCGTTGGGGACGACGAGTGCGGGGCGGATGCCGGGGCGGGGTT
This sequence comes from Streptomyces sp. NPDC003393, assembly GCF_053589015.1. Taxonomy (NCBI): domain Bacteria; kingdom Bacillati; phylum Actinomycetota; class Actinomycetes; order Kitasatosporales; family Streptomycetaceae; genus Streptomyces; species Streptomyces sp. NPDC003393. The sequence continues at coordinate 168,843 of NZ_JBSFRB010000006.1, forward strand.
CGGGTGCGGTTTCGTGGGGTGCGTCGGTCTCGTAGCGTTCCCGCAGGGTCAGGGTGCGGCCGTCGGCGAGGTCGCGGTCGTAGACGCCGATGGTGACGCGGTGGGGGCGGCTGCCGTCGCGGCCGAGGGTGAGGGACCATGTGCCGGGGCGGGCGTCGGTGGACGCGGTGAGGGTGTCGACGCCGGTGGTGCGCAGCCAGGCGTCGGCCCAGGCGTGGACGTCGCGGTCGGTGGCGGCGGCGAGGGAGTCGATGAAGTCGGCGAGGGAGGCGTTGGCGAACTTGTGCCGGTCGAAGTGGATGTTGATGCCGGCCAGGAAGTCCTTCTCGCCGAGCCAGGTGACGAGCTGGCGCAGGGCGGAGGCGCCCTTGGCGTAGGAGATGCCGTCGAAGTTGAGGAGGGCCGAGGCGGTGTCGTCGACGCTTTCGGGGGCGACGGGGTGGGTGGAGGGGCGCTGGTCGGCGTCGTAGCCCCAGGCCTTGCGGGAGACGCCGAACTCGGTCCAGGTGTTGGTGAAGCGGGTCGCTTCGGCGGTGGTCTGGTAGCCCATGTACTCGGCGAAGGACTCGTTGAGCCAGATGTCGTCCCACCAGCGCAGGGTGACGAGGTCGCCGAACCACATGTGGGCCATTTCGTGGGCGATGACCATGGCGCGGGTCTGGCGTTGGGTGTCGGTGACGGCGGACCGGAAGACGAACTCGTCGCGGAAGGTGACCAGTCCGGGGTTCTCCATGGCGCCGGCGTTGAATTCGGGGACGAATGCCTGGTCGTAGGAGTCGAACGGGTAGGGCTGTTCGAACTTCTCGTGGTAGCGGTCGAAGCAGGCGCGGGTGATGTCGAGGATTTCGTCGGCGTCGGCGTCGAGGTGGGGGGCGAGGGAGCGGCGGCAGTGGATGGCGAAGGGCAGGCCGCGGTGTTCGGTGCGTACGGTGTGCCAGGGGCCGGCGGCGACGGCGACGAGGTAGGTGGAGATGAGCGGGGTGGTGGCGGCCTTCCAGGTGCCGTTGCCGGTGCGCTGGGTGATGCCGTTGGCGAGGACGGCCCAGGTGTCGGGTGCGGTGACGGTGAGGTCGAAGACGGCTTTGAGGTCGGGCTGGTCGAAGGCGGCGAAGACACGCTGGACGTCGTCGAGGAACAGCTGGGTGTAGACGTAGGTTTCGCCGTCGGAGGGGTCGGTGAAACGGTGCATGCCTTCGCCGGTGCGGGAGTAGTGCATGGCGGCGTCGATGCGCAGTTCGTGTTCGCCGGGGGTGAGGCCGGTCAGGGGCAGGCGGTTGCCGTCGAGGGTGTGGGGGTCGAGGGGCTGTCCGTCGAGGGTGGCGGAGCGCAGTTCGGCGGGCTTGAGCTCGACGAAGGTGTCCGTGGTGTCCTGGCCGGTGCCGGTGCGTACGGTGAACCGTATGACGGTCCGGGAGTCGAAGGTGTCCTCTCCACGGGTCAGGTCGAGGTCGACGCTGTAGTGGTGGACGTCGAGGAGCTGGGCACGGGTCTGCGCTTCGTCGCGCGTCAGTACGGACATGGACGCCATGGTGCCTGATCCCGCGGGCGGGGCACGAGGGAGTTCCGGGGGGTGACGTGTATCGCTCCCACGCCGGTGACCCGGGGCTGTGTGCGCCGGTCCGCGCGGCCCGTTCCGGCGCGCGGGGTCAGGTGGGGCACGTGGCGTGTTGCGGCGGGCGGGGTGCGGGGTGTGCGCCTGGATCCCGCGCGGGGGGTTCGTGGCGGGTTCCGGCCGCCCGGGGCCGGTGGTGGCGGCGCGCCCGGGTCCCCGGTGCGGCCCGCGGGTGGGTGTGTCGGGTGATGCCGGGGCAGGGGCTGGGCGGTGGCCTCGCAGAGGTGAGGCCGGGCGGGGTCAGTTCGTCCGGGCGGGGTCGCCGTTGGCGTTGTTCTCGGCGATGCGTTCGTGGTGGCGGATCACCTCGGCGATGATGAAGTTGAGGAACTTCTCGGCGAACGCCGGGTCGAGTTTGGCGTCCTCGGCGAGTGCGCGCAGGCGGGCGATCTGGCGGGCCTCGCGGGCCGGGTCGGCGGGCGGCAGCTGGTGGGCCGCCTTGAGGTGGCCGACCTGCTGGGTCGCCTTGAACCGTTCGGCGAGCATGTGGACGACGGCGGCGTCGATGTTGTCGATACTGTCGCGCAGGCGTGCGAGTTCGTTGAGGACGGCGGGGTCCATGTCGCCGGTACCGGTGCTGCTGGTGGTCATGGGGGTTCACCTTACGGGGCCGGGCCGCCCGGTTCCCGACGTGCGGCGTGGGCTGTGCATAGAGTGGAGGGGTTCAGGGCGTCTTTGGGGGTACGGACGTGGCGGACGACGGACCGGTCGAGCACGGTTTCCCGCATCTGGAGACGGTGTGTGCCGCGATCACGGCGCTGTTCAAGCGGCTGTCGTACGACACCGTGCAGACGTTCGCGACCAGTGTGGCGCCCGCCGACGTGGCGTTCTGCGACACCGAGGACCTGCATCTGGGCGCCCAGCGGGTGGCCCGGGAGCTGGTGCGCCACTACGGGCTGCCGGACGCGCGTCTGATCGTCAGCTTCCGGGAGATGAAGCACGCGGCGAACGTGGAGCTGACGGCGGGCCCGGAGTACTTCGTCGAGCTGAACGACCGTTTCCGCACCCATCGCCGGGACATCGGCGCGGCCCTGGCGCACGAGGTGATGCACGTCTATCTGCACCGCCTGGATCTGTCCTTCCCCGGTCTGCGGGACAACGAGATCCTCACGGACACGGCGGCGACGTATCTGGGCGCCGGCTGGCTGCTGCTGGACGCCTTCCGGGAGCACGGGGAGTCCTCGCAGAAGCTCGGCTATCTCACGCCGGAGGAGTTCGGGTACGTCCTGGCCAAGCGGGCGCTGTTCTTCGGTGAGGATCCCTCGACGTGGTTCACCAGTCCGCAGGGTTACGAGGCGTATGTGAAGGGGCTGGCCCGGGCGCGCCGTGACGAGCAGCAGCCGCCGCTGACGGCCGCCGGCTGGGCGGGCCGGCGCCGTTACGCCCGGGACCGGCGGCATGCCCAGGAGTCCGGCTGGGAGCCGCCGGCCGGGCCGGGAGCGCCGTACTCGTTCACGTCCTCGGGGACGGAGCCGCTGCGGGTGTCGTTCCCGTGCCCGACGTGCCGGCAGCGGATCAGGGTGCCGGTGCGCGGCCGGGTGCGGGCGCGGTGCGGGCTGTGCCGGACGGTGCTGGAGTGCGACACGTAGGCGGGGTGGCCGTCACCGTGCCGGGGTGCCGATGCCCTGGCGCACGGGCCGTCGCCGGCCACAGCGGGAACTCGGCGAGGGGTGGTCGAGTTCGAGGTGGACGGCGGACCGCTGCTCGTCGAGGCCGTGCTCGACGAGCGGGGCTCCCGCGCTCGTGTAGAGGCTGACCGGCGCGGGCGCGGTCTCCTCCCTCGTGCTCGGACCGGTCGCGGCCGTGTCCCGTTTCCTGTCCTGCCGGTCGGGGACGGGGACGCCGGGGAGGGCGCGCACGGTTTCCGGGGCGTGCGACGGCATGCGACGGCGCCTGCCCTGTTGTCCGGTCGGGGACGGGCGGGCAGGCGCCGACTGTGTTCCGTACGCCGTTGTACGGGACGTTTCTTCGTGACCGCGCGTCAGACCGTCAGCGAGCGGTCCGTCGGGCGGATCGGGGCCGGCAGGTCGGTGACGCCGGTCAGGTGGCGGTCGACGCCGCGGGCGGCCGAGCGGCCCTCGGCGATCGCCCACACGATGAGCGACTGGCCGCGGCCCGCGTCACCGGCGACGAACACACCGGGCACGTTGGTCTGGAAGTCGGCGTCGCGGGCGATGTTACCGCGTTCGTCGAGTTCCAGGCCGAACTGCTCGACCAGGCCGTTGATCCGGTCGGTGCCGGTGAAGCCCATGGCGAGGGTGACCAGCTGGGCGGGGATCTTGCGCTCCGTGCCCGGCTTCTGGGTCAGCTTGCCGTCGACGAACTCGACCTCGGCCAGGTGCAGCCACTGCACGTTGCCGTCCTCGTCGCCCTCGAAGTGGGTCGTGGACGCCGAGTAGATCCGCTCGCCGCCCTCCTCGTGGGCCGAGGTGACCTTGTAGAGGATGGGGAAGGTCGGCCAGGGCTGGTTCGTCGGGTGCCGCTCGTCGCTCGGGCGGGGCATGATCTCCAGCTGGGTGACGGAGGCCGCGCCCTGGCGGTGGGCGGTGCCCACGCAGTCCGCGCCGGTGTCACCGCCGCCGATGACGACGACGTGCTTGCCCTCGGCGGAGATCGGCGAGGTGACGTAGTCGCCCTCCTGGACCTTGTTGGCCAGGGGCAGGTACTCCATCGCCTGGTGGATGCCCTTGAGCTCGCGGCCCGGCACCGGCAGGTCGCGGGCCATCGTGGCGCCGGCGGCGATGACGACCGCGTCGTAGCGCTTCTTCAGGTCGGTCGCCTTGATGTCGCGGCCGATCTCGACGCCGGTGCGGAAGCGGGTGCCCTCCGCGCGCATCTGCTCGATACGGCGGTTGATGTGCCGCTTCTCCATCTTGAACTCGGGGATGCCGTAGCGGAGCAGGCCGCCGATGCGGTCGGCGCGCTCGTAGACGGCGACGGTGTGACCGGCCCGGGTGAGCTGCTGGGCGGCGGCCAGGCCCGCCGGACCCGAACCGATGACGGCGACGGTCTTGCCGGACAGGCGCTCGGGGATCTGCGGGGCGACGTCCCCGGTCTCCCACGCCTTGTCGATGATGGAGACCTCGACGTTCTTGATGGTGACCGGCGGCTGGTTGATGCCGAGCACGCACGCGGACTCGCACGGTGCCGGGCACAGGCGGCCGGTGAACTCGGGGAAGTTGTTCGTGGCGTGCAGCCGCTCGGAGGCGGCGGCCCAGTCCTCGCGGTAGGCGTAGTCGTTCCACTCGGGGATCAGGTTCCCGAGCGGGCAGCCGTTGTGGCAGAACGGGATGCCGCAGTCCATGCAGCGGCTGGCCTGCTTGGAGATGATCGGCAGCAGGGAGCCGGGGACGTAGACCTCGTTCCAGTCCTTGACGCGCTCACCGACGGGACGGGTCTTGGCGGCCTCGCGGCCGTGGTTCAGGAAGCCCTTCGGGTCAGCCATTGATCGCCGCCTCCATCATCTTCTCGGTGATCTCGGTCTCGGACAGACCGGCTCGCTCGGCGGCGTCCTTGGCGGCGAGCACTGCCTTGTACGTGCTGGGAATGATCTTGCTGAAGCGTTCGACGGCGGTGTCCCACTCGGCGAGCAGCTTCTCGGCGACGGTGGAGCCCGTCTCCTCCTGGTGACGGCGCACCACCTCGTGCAGCCACTGCTTGTCCGCCGCGTCGAGCGCCTCGATCGCGTCGAGGTTGCCGACGTTGACGTTGTCGCGGTCGAGGTCGATGACGTAGGCGATGCCACCGGACATGCCGGCCGCGAAGTTGCGGCCGGTCTCGCCGAGGACGACGGCGTGACCGCCGGTCATGTACTCGCAGCCGTGGTCGCCCACGCCCTCGGAGACGACCAGTGCGCCGGAGTTGCGCACGCAGAACCGCTCACCGGTCTTGCCGCGCAGGAACATCTCGCCGCCGGTGGCGCCGTAGGCGAGGGTGTTGCCCGCGATGACGCTGTACTCGGCGAGGTGGTCGGCCGCGCGGTCCGGGCGGACGACGATCCGGCCGCCGGACAGGCCCTTGCCGACGTAGTCGTTGGCGTCGCCCTCCAGGCGCAGCGTGATGCCGCGCGGCAGGAACGCGCCGAAGGACTGGCCGGCGGAACCGGTGAAGGTGATGTCGATGGTGTCGTCGGGCAGGCCCGCGCCGCCGAACTTCTTCGTCACCTCGTGGCCGAGCATGGTGCCGACGGTGCGGTTGATGTTGCGGATGGCGACCTGGGCGCGCACCGGCTGGGCGTCGGCGGCTCCGGGGGCGGCCAGGGCGTCGGCGGCGAGCTTGATCAGCTCGTTGTCGAGGGCCTTCTGCAGGCCGTGGTCCTGGCCGACGACCTGGTGGCGTACGGCGCCCTCGGGCAGTTCGGGCACGTGGAAGAGCGGCTCCAGGTCCAGGCCCTGCGCCTTCCAGTGGTTCACGGCGCGGGTGACGTCGAGGAGCTCGGCGTGGCCGACGGCCTCCTCGATGGAGCGGAAGCCCAGCTCGGCCAGGAGTTCGCGGACCTCCTCGGCGATGAACTGGAAGAAGTTCACCACGTACTCGGCCTTGCCGGCGAACCGCTCGCGCAGCACCGGGTTCTGGGTGGCGATGCCGACCGGGCAGGTGTCCAGGTGGCACACGCGCATCATCACGCAGCCGGAGACGACGAGGGGGGCGGTGGCGAAACCGAACTCCTCGGCGCCCAGCAGCGCGGCGATGACGACGTCGCGGCCGGTCTTCAGCTGGCCGTCGGTCTGCACGACGATGCGGTCGCGCAGCCCGTTGAGCAGCAGGGTCTGCTGGGTCTCGGCCAGGCCGAGCTCCCAGGGGCCGCCCGCGTGCTTGAGCGAGGTCAGCGGGGAGGCGCCGGTGCCGCCGTCGTGGCCGGAGATCAGGACGACGTCCGCGTGGGCCTTGGACACACCGGCGGCGACCGTGCCGACGCCGACCTCGGAGACCAGCTTCACGTGGATGCGGGCCTGCGGGTTGGCGTTCTTCAGGTCGTGGATCAGCTGCGCCAGGTCCTCGATGGAGTAGATGTCGTGGTGCGGCGGCGGGGAGATGAGGCCCACGCCCGGCGTCGAGTGCCGGGTCTTGGCCACCCACGGGTACACCTTGTGGCCGGGCAGCTGGCCGCCCTCGCCGGGCTTGGCGCCCTGGGCCATCTTGATCTGGATGTCGTCGGAGTTGACCAGGTACTCGGAGGTCACGCCGAAGCGGCCGGAGGCCACCTGCTTGATCGCGCTGCGCCGGGCCGGGTCGTACAGGCGGTCGGGGTCTTCGCCGCCCTCACCGGTGTTGGACTTGCCGCCCAGCTGATTCATGGCGATGGCGAGGGTCTCGTGCGCCTCCCGGGAGATGGAGCCGTACGACATGGCGCCCGTGGAGAACCGCTTGACGATCGAGGAGACCGGCTCGACCTCCTCGACGGGGATCGGCTTCCGGTCGGACTTGAAGCCGAACAGGCCGCGCAGCGTCATCAGGCGCTCGGACTGCTCGTTCACCCGCGAGGTGTACTTCTTGAAGATGTCGTAGCGACCGGTGCGCGTGGAGTGCTGGAGGCGGAAGACCGTCTCCGGGTCGAACAGGTGCGGCTCGCCCTCGCGACGCCACTGGTACTCGCCGCCGATCTCCAGGGCGCGGTGCGCGGGCGCGATGCCGGAGGCGGGGTAGGCCTTGGCGTGGCGGGCGGCGACCTCCTCGGCGATGACGTCGATGCCGACGCCGCCGATCTTGGTGGTGGTGCCGTTGAAGTACTTCTCGACGAAGGTCTCGTCCAGGCCGACGGCCTCGAAGACCTGGGCGCCGCGGTAGGAGGCGACGGTGGAGATGCCCATCTTGGACATGACCTTCAGCACGCCCTTGCCGAGGGCGTAGATGAGGTTGCGGATGGCCTTCTCGGGCTCGATGCCGGGCAGGAAGGTGCCGGCCCGGACCAGGTCCTCGACGGACTCCATGGCCAGGTAGGGGTTGACCGCGGCGGCGCCGTAGCCGATGAGCAGGGCGACGTGGTGGACCTCGCGGACGTCGCCGGCCTCGACCAGCAGGCCCACGTGGGTGCGCTGCTTGGTGCGGATGAGGTGGTGGTGGACGGCCGCGGTGAGCAGCAGCGACGGGATCGGCGCGTGCTCGGCGTCGGAGTGCCGGTCGGACAGGACGATCAGGCGGGCGCCGTTGTCGATGGCGGCGTCGGCCTCGGCGCAGATCTCGTCGATGCGGGCGGCGAGGGCGTCACCGCCGCCGGAGACCCGGTACAGGCCGGAGAGGGTCGCGGCCTTGAAGCCGGGCAGGTCGCCGTCGGCGTTGATGTGGATGAGCTTGGCCAGCTCGTCGTTGTCGATCACCGGGAAGGGCAGGACGACGCTGCGGCAGGAGGCCGCGGTCGGCTCCAGCAGGTTGCCCTGCGGTCCCAGCGAGCTACGCAGGGAGGTGACCAGTTCCTCGCGGATGGCGTCCAGCGGCGGGTTGGTGACCTGCGCGAACAGCTGGGTGAAGTAGTCGAAGAGCAGGCGCGGGCGCTCGGAGAGCGCGGCGATCGGCGAGTCGGTGCCCATGGAGCCGATCGGCTCGGCGCCGGCCTTGGCCATCGGCGCGAGGATGACGCGCAGCTCTTCCTCGGTGTAGCCGAAGGTCTGCTGGCGGCGGGTGACGGAGGCGTGGGTGTGGACGATGTGCTCGCGCTCGGGCAGGTCGCCCAGCTCGATCTCGCCGGCCTCGAGCCACTCGGCGTACGGCTGCCCGGCGGCGAGGGTCGCCTTGATCTCGTCGTCCTCGATGATGCGGTGCTCGGCGGTGTCGACGAGGAACATGCGGCCGGGCTGCAGGCGGCCCTTGCGGACGACCCTGGCCGGGTCGATGTCGAGGACGCCGACCTCGGAGCCGAGGACGACGAGGCCGTCGTCGGTGACCCAGTAGCGGCCGGGGCGCAGGCCGTTGCGGTCCAGAACGGCGCCGACCTGGGTGCCGTCGGTGAAGCAGACGCAGGCGGGGCCGTCCCAGGGCTCCATCATCGTGGCGTGGTAGCCGTAGAAGGCGCGGCGGGCGGGGTCCATGGAGTCGTGGTTCTCCCACGCCTCCGGGATCATCATCAGCACGGAGTGCGGCAGGGAGCGGCCGCCGAGGTGCAACAGTTCCAGGACCTCGTCGAAGGAGGCGGAGTCGGAGGCGTCAGGGGTGCACACCGGGAAGATCCGCTCCAGGGTGTCCTTGCCCCCGAAGAGGTCCGAGGCGAGCTGGGACTCGCGGGCGACCATCCAGTTGCGGTTGCCCTTGACGGTGTTGATCTCGCCGTTGTGCGCGACGAAGCGGTAGGGGTGGGCGAGCGGCCAGCTCGGGAAGGTGTTGGTGGAGAACCGGGAGTGGACGAGCGCGATCGCGGAGGCGAAGCGGCGGTCGGACAGGTCCGGGAAGAACGGCTCCAGCTGGCCGGTGGTGAGCATGCCCTTGTAGACGAGGGTGCGCGCGGACAGCGACGGGAAGTAGACGCCCACCTCGCGTTCGGCGCGCTTGCGCAGCACGAACGCCTTGCGGTCCAGGGCGATGCCTTCGCTGACGCCGTCGCCGACGAACAGCTGACGGAAGACGGGCATCGTGGAGCGGGCGGTGGCGCCGAGCAGCTCGGGGGCGACGGGGACCTCGCGCCAGCCGAGGACGGTCAGGCCTTCCTCGGTCGCGATGGTCTCGATCCGCGAGATGGCGTCGGCGGTGCCGTCCTCGGGCAGGAAGGCGATGCCGACGGCGTAGGAGCCGGCGGCGGGCAGCGGGAATCCGGCCACCTCGCGCAGGAACGCGTCGGGCACCTGGGAGAGCAGGCCGGCGCCGTCACCGGAGTCGGGCTCGGAACCGGTGGCGCCGCGGTGCTCCAGGTTGCGCAGAACCGTGAGTGCCTGCTCGACCAGCGTGTGGCTCGCCTCGCCGGTGAGGGTGGCCACGAAGCCGACGCCGCAGGCGTCGTGCTCGTTGCGGGGGTCGTACATACCCTGCGCAGCAGGGCGAGCATCCATGAACGACCAGTTTCGGCCGTTCGCGGAGTGCTGGGACGGCTGGCGCGGCGTACGCATCGGCTCTCCCGTCGTCGTCATGTGGCATGTGCTGGTGCCGAGGGACGACGTTGGCCCTCTGCGTAAGTGCGAAATTTCGTGCAGGTTACATGATGGAACGGTTTTCGGGAATGGGATGTTCCGTTCCAGCATGCGGACACCGCTGGGTCGGCGGCGGGGGTTTCCGCGCCCGGCGGTGAAGGCTTGTGTGGGGGCCGGGGAGGGGCGGGATCGGTTGGATGCGACGCCCGCCGGCCCGTGCAGGACGGGGAGGACGGCGTCGTCGCCCGCCCCGCGGGTGCTCGGTAGGCCTCATTGCCCACAGCGCTTACGGCTCATGCCCGGTGGTCACGCGGTCGAAACCAGCGGGTAATGGTTACTTATGCGAGACCACGCATAAGACCAGTCACATCATCCTACGGCCGTTCCGAACAGGGTACCCAGGGCGTACGTCACACCGGCGGCGGCGCCACCCAGGACAAGCTGCCGCAAACCGCTGAACCACCAGGTCCGCGCGGTCACCTTGGCCACCACCGCGCCGCAGGCGAACAGCCCGAGCAGGGCGAGCAGCACGGCCGGCCACAGGGCGCCGGCCCCCAGCAGGTAGGGAAGCACGGGAAGCAGCGCGCCGAGCGCGAACGAGCCGAACGACGACACCGCCGCGACCAGCGGGGAGGGCAGGTCACCGGGGTCGACGCCCAGCTCCTCGCGGGCGTGTATCTCCAGGGCCTGCTCGGGGTCCTTCGACAGCTGCCGGGCCACCTCGCGGGCGAGTTCCGGCTCGACGCCCCGGGCCGCGTACAGGGCGGCCAGCTCGTCCTCCTCGTCCTGCGGGTGCTTCCTCAGCTCGCGCCGCTCGACCTCCAGCTCGGCCTGGACCAGCTCGCGCTGGGAGGCGACGGAGGTGTACTCGCCGGCCGCCATGGAGAAGGCGCCGGCGGCCAGGCCCGCGAGCCCGGTGAGGACGATGGTCTGCTGGCTCACCGAACCGCCCGCCACACCGGTCATCAGGGCGAGATTGGAGACCAGACCGTCCATCGCGCCGAAGACCGCCGGGCGCAGCCAGCCGCCGTTCACGTCTCGGTGGGTGTGATTGTCCCGGTGCGCCTCGTGCAGCGTCGCTTCGGTGTCGAGGATGGCCATGTTCAGTCCCCCAGGCGGCTTGGGCCGAGCTTGCTTTTGGACGAGTTCTACTTTTCGACAACAGCGAATCTACGCCTCGAATTCCGCCGCCGCCAGCAAGGAAAGGCTGGGCTAACCTGCGGTTTCGCCTCATTCGCTCATACGAGATCAAGACTGCACAGATGTCGTACGGGTGATGCTGCGGACGACGAGGCTGCGTGACCCCACGGACCGGGGACAGTTCCGCAAAGGGTTCTGCGCCGGCACCGGCGCCCTGGAGAAGGAGAGCCCGCGATGGCATCCAGCGCCGGTGATCCTCCGGCCGCCCTTCGCGACCGGGCGCGCGGCGCGCTGCTCGGCCTCGCCGTCGGAGACGCCCTCGGGGCTCCCGCGGAGAACCTCAAGCCCTCCGAGATCCGCGCCCGCTGGGGCCGGATCACCGGCTACGTCACCGAGCACCCGGCCGGCACCGACGACACCGAGTACGCCCTCTTCTCCGGGCTGCTGCTCGCCCGGCACGGATCCGGGCTCACCCCGGCCCACGCGGAGGCGGCCTGGCACGAGCACATCGCCGACCGCGCCGACGGCCCCTTCCGTGGCGCCGGGTTCAGTGAACGGGGCACGCTGGAGAACCTCCGCCGGGGCCTGGCCGCGCCCGTCTCGGCCCAGCACCGGCACGCCTGGAGCGACGGCCTGGCCATGCGGGCGGCGCCGTTCGGGGTGTTCGCCGCCGGCCGGCCGGCCGAGGCGGCCCGGCTGGTCGCGATCGACGGCTCGGTCAGCCACGAGGGCGAGGGCATCCACGGCGGCCGGGCGGTGGCGGCCGGCGTCGCGGCGGCCATGGCGGGCGCGACCCCGGTCGCGGTCGTGGCCGCCGCCCTCGCCGTCGTACCGGACGACTCCTGGACGGCCCGCTCGCTGCGCCGGGCCACGGCCGCCGCCCACCGCGGCGAACAGGCGGTGCGCCGCGCGGTGGTCATCGGCGGCTACCCGTGGACCGACCTGGCCCCGGAGGCCGTGGCCCTCGCCTTCGGCGCGTACGCCGCCGCCGACGGCGACTTCCGCGAGGCGGTCCTCACCGCCGTCAACATGGGCCGCGACGCCGACACCACGGCGGCGGTCGCGGGCGCCCTGGCCGGAGCGACCCAGGGCGCCGCCGCCGTCCCGGCCCAGTGGGCGGCGGCCATCGGCCCGGCACGGGGCAGCTGCCTGCCGTCCATGGCCGGACGGCATGTGCTGGACCTGGCGGACCTGCTGGTGGAGAGGGGCGGGAGCGGGACCCGGGAGTCCGGGCCCGCGGAGCGGCGGGACGTGCTGCGTCCGGACGGCTCCGTGCGGCGCGCCGCGCTCCCCTGCCCCGCCGCCCGCGTCCTCACGGGCGACGAGAGCGAGATCGGAGCATGACAGGCCGGCGGCGCGTCGAAGGCTCCCGTGCGGCCGCGCAGGTCCCCCGTCCTCACCCACGACCAGATGGAGGTGGTCGCATGAGCAAGAGAAGCAGCGGAAGTCCCGGACGGATCGAAGGGCTGTTGCTGGGGCTGGCCGCCGGCGATGCCGCCGGGTGGCCGGCCGGGCGGCACCGAGCCGCGCGGATGCCCGAGTGGACCCGGCGGCTCACCCGTGAGCTGGACACCTTCGCCGAGCAGAACGCGACGACCACGCTGCCCGTCCCGATCGCCCTCAACCAGCCGCCCGAGCCTCTGTGCCTCGGCCCGTCCGACGACGCCGAATGGGCGGTGTTCGCGGCGGAGGCCCTGCTGCGGGCCGGGGACGACGACGCGCTCGGCGACCTCAGCCGGGAGCGGCGGGTGCGGGCCGCGATCGACCTCACCTGGAACGCGGTGGCCGGCGAGGTCGCCGCGGCCGCCGAACGCGCCCCCGAGGTGGAGTCGGCGGTGCTGCCGCTGCGCGCCCGCATCTCGGTGCGGGCCGGCCTCGGCAACCTGGCCACCGGCCTGCGCCCGCCCGCCACCGGACACGACAACCCGCACTACTTCGACGACGCGGCCTGTGTACGGGCGTGTGTGCTGGCCGTCGCCCACCCGGGCGACCCTGCTCGCGCCGCCGAACTGGCCGAGTTCGACGCCCGCTACACCCAGGACGGCGACGGGGTGCACGGCGCCCGGGCGATGGCGGCGGCGCTCGCGGCGGCCCTCGGCGGCGCCGGCGTCGAGCACTGCGTCACGGCCGCGCTGGCCGAACTCCCCGAGGGGACGGAGATCGGCCGCAACGCCCGGCACGCGCTGAAGCTGGCCGAGGACAGCGACGGCGCGTTCGCGCTGGTGCCGCTGCTGGAGCACCAGATCGTCGACCACGTCTACAGCTACGGCATCGCCGCCGCCGAGACCGTTCCGGTCGCCCTGGCCCTGGCCGCGGCGGCCGGCGGCCGGATCGACCGGGCCCTGCCCGCCGCGGTGTGCCTGTCCCGGCTCGCCGATTCCGCCCCGGCCCTGGCGGGCGCGCTCACCGGCGCTCTGGGCGGCGCCGACGCCGTCCCTGAGCCCTGGCGGGACGCCTGCCGCACCCTGTCCGGCTGTGTGCTGCCCCGTCTCACCGGCACCGACCTGGTGGAACTCGCCGGGCTCCTGGAAGCCGCACAACCGGCCGCACCAGGGGGATGATTCGGGGCATGACGCCCACAGCAGAAGACACCCGGGGAACCGGTCGCCGCACGGCATGCCTGGAGGAACGGATCACCGGGGCGCTCGTCGGCGCGGCCGTCGGCGACGCCCTCGGCGGGCCCGTCGAGGGCTACTCCCCCGACCAGATCCTTCAGCGCCACGGCGGCCGGATCCAGGGCGTCGTCGGCCCCTGGCACGGCGAGGACTGGCGGACCGCCCGTCCTCTCGCGCCGTACCACAAGGGAGACGGCCACGTCACCGACGACACCCTGATGACGCACGCGCTGGTCCGCGTGTACGCCCGGGTCCGCGACCATCTCGACGCGCACGCCATCGCCGACCACCTGGTCCCCGACCTGATGACGAACGCCCGCTGGATCCCGGAGCTGGAGGTCGAGACGCTGCCGCTGCACCGGGTGTTCCTGGCGGAGAAGTGGCTGGTGGCCCGGCTGCACTACGGCCATGCGGACCCGCGTGAGGCAGGCGTCGGAAACATCGTGAACTGCGGTGCCGCGATGTACATGGCCCCGGTCGGCCTGGTCAACGCGGCCAACCCGGCCGCCGCGTACACCGAGGCCCTCGACGTCGCGGGCGCCCACCAGTCGTCGTACGGACGGGAGGCGGCCGGGGTCCTGGCCGCCGGGGTGGCGGCCGCCTGCACGCCGGGGGCCACACCCGACTCGGTGGTGGCGGCGTGCCTGTCCGTGGCGAAGGACGGCACGCGGGCCGCGATCGAGAAGGTGTGCGAAGCCGCCCGTGACCACATGGACTTCGAGTCGGCGCTGGAACCGCTGCGGGCGGCGGTCGCGCCGTACGACACGGTCGGCCCGGACTACCGCAATCCCTCGCTCGGCGCCCGCCGGCCGTCCCGGCTGCACGCGATCGAGGAACTGCCCGTCGCGCTGGGCATGCTGACCGTGGCGCGCGGCGACTTCCGGCAGGCCGTCCTCGGCGCGGTGAACTACGGCCGCGACTGCGACTCCATCGCGACGATGGCCGGGGCACTGGCGGGAGCGCTGGGCTCGCCGGTTCCGGAGGACTGGGCGAAGACGGTGGCGGAGGCCAGCCGGCTGGACCTGTGGGAGCCGGCGCGCACGCTGACCGGGGTGACCCGGGAGATCTTCGACACAGACGTACGACGGCGGCGCGCCCACGAGCGGGCGTTCGCGCAGATGGGAGGTCCGGGATGCTCCGACTGACCTGGGTCCAGCCGGAGGACCTGCTGGGTCACGAGCTGCGCCAGGCGGTGCAGGACGGCCGGGAGCCGTCGGCGATCGCGGCACGGTGGCGGGCGGCGGGCGGCCCCGAGGCGCCGACGCGGGCGGGCGCCTCCCCGGAGCCCGCCTCACGCTATCTGCGTCTGCTCGCCGAGGACCTCCTGGACGAACTGGCCGAGCTGCCGAGCCGGCTGGCCGACGCCGAACCGACGGAACTGGCGGCGATCAAGGCGCTGTGCCCGAACTGGCCGGCACCGGCCGGCCGTCCCGCGGTGACCGACGAGGCCCGCTTCGAGGCCGCCTGGCTCGGCCGGGCGGCGGGCTGTCTGCTCGGCAAACCCGTCGAGAAGCTCCCCCTGGAGGGCATCCGGCAACTCGCCCAGGCCACCGGCAACTGGCCCCTGAGCACCTGGTTCACCGCCCGCGGCGTCCCCGAGGACCTGGCGGCGCGCTACCCGTGGAACCGTCGCTCCGCGGCCTGCTGCCTCGCCGAGAACATCGACGGCATGCCCGAGGACGACGACCTCGACCACCCGCTGCTCAACCTGCTTCTGCTGCAACGCCACGGCAGGGCCTTCACCACCGCCGACGTCGCCCGGCTCTGGCTGGAGGAACTCCCCGCCGGCCGCACCTTCACCGCCGAACGCGTCGCCTACCGCAACCTCCTGCTCGGCATCGAGCCTCCCCGCACCGCCCGCCACCGCAACCCCTTCCGCGAGTGGATCGGCGCCCTGATCCGCGCCGACGTGCACGGCTGGACCAACCCGGGCGACCCGGCGGCCGCCGCCGAGCAGGCGCACCGCGACGCCACCCTCACCCACACCGCGAACGGCGTCTACGCGGCCATGTTCACCGCCGCCGCCGTCGCCACCGCGGCCGCCGGCGCCCAGGACGTGCACGCCTGCCTGGCCACCGGGCTCACCGTGGTGCCGCCCGGCTCCCGGCTCGCCCGGGCGGTCCGGCAGGCCGTCCGCCTGGCCCGCTCCCACGAGGACTTCGACATGGTGGTGGACGCCCTGCACGCCGCCCACTCGGCCACCTACCACTGGGTGCACGCCGTGCCGAACACCGCGCTGATCGCCGCGGCCCTCACCCACGCCGACGGCGACTTCGAGGGCGCCGTCTGCCGGGTGGTCTCCGGCGGCTGGGACACCGACTCCAACGGCGCCACGGCCGGGTCCGTCTCCGGTCTGCTGGCCGGCTCCCCCGCCGCGCTGCCCGAGCGCTGGACGGCCCCGCTGAAGAACCGGCTGGCCTCGTCCGTCGGCGAGTTCCACGGCACCGGCTTCGACACCCTGGCGCACCTCACCCACCGGGAGGCGTCCCGCCCATGACGCCGCGCACAGCCGGGCCGCAGCCGCCGGCGCCCCTCGCCGGTCTGCGCGTCCTGGACCTCGCCACCCTCTTCGCCGGGCCGATCGCCGCCACCATGCTCGGCGACTTCGGTGCCGAGGTCATCAAGGTCGAACACCCCGACAAGCCCGACCCGGCCCGCGGTCACGGCCCGGCGAAGAACGGCGTCGGCCTGTGGTGGAAGCTGCTGGGCCGCAACAAACGCACCATCACCCTGAACCTGTCCACGCCCGGCGGCCGCGCCGTCCTGCTGCGGCTGGCCGCCGGCGCCGACGTGATCGTGGAGAACTTCCGCCCCGGCACGCTGGAGAGATGGGAACTGGGTTGGCCGGAGCTGTCGGCGGCCAACCCGCGGCTGGTCCTCGCCCGGGTCACCGCCTTCGGCCAGTTCGGCCCGTACGCGTCCCGGCCCGGCTTCGGGACCCTGGCCGAGGCGATGAGCGGGTTCGCCGCGATCACCGGCGAACCGGACGCGCCACCGACGCTCCCGCCGTTCGGGCTCGCCGACTCCATCGCGGGCCTGGCCACCGCGTACGCGGTGATGACCGCGCTGGCGGCCCGGGAGCGCACCGGCGCCGGCCAGATCGTCGACCTGGCGATCATCGAGCCGATCCTGACCGCCCTCGGACCGCAACCCCTGTGGTACGACCAGCTCGGCTACGTCCAGCCGCGCACCGGCAACCGCACCGAGAACAACGCCCCGCGCAACACCTACCGGACCCGCGACGGCACTTGGGTCGCCGTGTCCGCCTCGGCGCAGTCGGTGGCCGAACGGGTGATGCGCCTGGTGGGCCGCCCGGAGCTGACCGAGGAGCCGTGGTTCGCGACGGGCACCGGGCGGGCCGCGCACGCCGACGTCCTGGACGAGGCGGTCGGCGACTGGATCGCCCGGCACACCCGCACCGAGGTCCTGGCCGTCTTCGAGAAGGCCCAGGCGGCGATCGCGCCGGTCCAGGACGTGCGGGACGTGCTCGCGGACCCGCAGTACCAGGCCCTGGGCACCTTCGCCACGCTGTACGACCCGGAGCTGGGCCGGATGCGCATGCAGAACGTCCTCTTCCGGCTCTCCGCCACCCCCGGCGCGATCCGCTGGGCGGGCCGCCCGCACGGCGCGGACACCGACGAGGTGCTCACCGAGCTGGGCCTCACCCCGAAGGAGCTGGCCGCGCTGCGCGCGGAGGGCGCGCTGTGACGGCCACCGCCCCCTTCCCGCTCACCTGGCTCTACGCGCCCGGCGACCGCCCCCATGTGGTCGCCAAGGCCCTGACCTCGGGCGCGGACGTGGTGGTGATCGACCTGGAGGACGCGGTCGACCCGCACCGCAAGGCGTACGCGCGCGCCGCCACCGCCGAACTGCTCTCCGAGCCGCCACCGGTCCCGGTCCACGTGCGGGTCAACGCGGTGGACGGGCCGCTGGCAGCCGCCGACCTGGACGCGGTGGCCTCCCGGCCGGGGCTGGCCGGGCTGCGGCTGCCGAAGGTGACGTCGGCGCGGCAGGTCGTACGGGTCGCGCGGCGGACGGAGGGGACCGGAGCCGCGAGGCGCTCCCCCGCCTGCCGAGGGTCGGGGCCGCCGCTGTACGCCCTGCTGGAGAGCGCCCTGGCCATCGAGCACGCCTACGCCATCGCCCGTGCGCATCCGTCGCTGCGGGGTGTCTCGCTGGGTGAGTCGGATCTGCGGGCCGATCTCGGGGTACGGCAGGACGGGGGCCTGGACTGGTGCCGGGCCCGGGTCGTCGTCGCCGCCCGCGCGGCCGGTCTCGCCCCGCCTCCCCAGTCCGTCCACCCCGACATCCGGGACCTGGAAGGGCTCGCGGCCTCCTGCGCCCACGGCCGCGCCCTGGGTTTCCTGGGCCGCGCGGCCATCCACCCCCGTCAGCTGCCGATCATCGAGCGCGCCTATCTGCCGACCGACCGGGAGCTGGAGGAGGCCGAGACGATCGTCAAGGCGGCCAGCGTGGACCAGGGTGCTCAGGCGCTCGCCGACGGGCGTTTCGTCGACGCGGCGGTGGTGGCGGCGGCGCGGCGGACCCTGGCGCTGGCCCGCAGATGCTGACGGTGCCACACCGCGGCGTCCGTGCGGCCCGCATGCGGCGAGGGCACCCCCCGGCTCAGGGAGCGCCCTCGTGCGTGCGACCGCGCGGCCGGCGTCAGCCCTTCTTGGCCGATCCGGCCCCGTCCTTGACCCCGGCGTCCTCGGACCCGGTGTCCTCGGATCCGGTGCCCTCGGCGTCCGGCTCCTGCGGCGCCTGGTCCATCGCCCGATCCTGTGTGTCGGCGTCCGTCTTCGTGTCGGCGTCCGTCTTCGCGTCGGAGGCGTCCGGGGCGGCGGCCTCCGTGTCCGTGTCCGTGGTGGCCGGTGCCCCGGTTCCCTCACCGGCCGCCGACAGGGCCGGCTCGACCTCGGTCTCCCGGCCCGGCCGCATCTTCGCCGACACCACGATGTAGGTCACCGCGAGCAGGAACACGACCATCGCGGTCCAGTCGTTCAGGCGGAGGCCGAGGATGTGGTGGGCGTCGTCCACGCGCATGTACTCGATCCAGCCGCGGCCCACGCAGTACGCGGCGACGTACAGCGCGAACGCCCGGCCGTGGCCCAGTGTGAAGCGGCGGTCGGCCCAGATGACCAGCAGGGCGACGCCGACGCACCACAGGGACTCGTAGAGGAACGTCGGGTGGTAGTACCCCGGCAACCGGCCGTCGGCCGAGGAGGTGATGTGCAGCGCCCATGGAACGTGCGTCTCGCGCCCGTACAGCTCCTGGTTGAACCAGTTGCCCCAGCGGCCGATCGCCTGTGCGAGGACGATGCCGGGTGCGACGGCATCGGCGTAGGCGGGCATCGGCACGCCCCGGCGGCGGGCGCCGATCCACGCGCCCAGCGCGCCGAGGGTGATCGCGCCCCAGATGCCGAGGCCGCCCTCCCACACCTTGAAGGCGTCCACCCAGTCACGGCCCGCGCTGAAGTACAGCTCGTAGTCCGTGATCACGTGGTAGAGCCGGCCGCCGACCAGGCCGAACGGCACGGCCCAGATGGCGATGTCCGCCACCGTGCCGGGCCGTCCGCCGCGGGCGATCCAGCGCTTGTTGCCGAGCCAGACGGCGACGAAGACGCCGATGATGATGCAGAACGCATAGCCGCGCAGCGGAATCGGTCCGAGGTAGAGCACACCGCGCGACGGGCTGGGGATGTAGGCAAGTTCCATGGCAAGGTCGACGCTACCGCAGCCGGAGCGAAGCCACGTGGGGCGGCCCGGACACGGGTCCATAACGGGCGGCCCGCTCCAGGGCTTCACCAGGCGGTTCAGCCCTTGGCGGCCGATTCCACCATCTGCTTGAGTTTCTCGGGGGTCATGGTGCGGTCCTGGGCGATGTTCTTGCCGTTCAGCAGCACCGTCGGGGTGCCCGAGAAGCCTGCGGCCTGGAACGCCTTGTGGGACTTGTCGACCCAGCTGTCGTGCGTGCCCTTCTTCACGCACTGGGTGAAGGCCGGCGTGTCCAGGCCGTTCACCTTGCCGGCCAGGGCGATCAGCTTGTCGTTGTTCGCGAAGGCGTCGTCGGTCTCCTTGGGCTGGTTCTCGAACAGCACGTCGTGGTAGTCGCGAAACTTGCCGACGTCCTGGGCGCAGGCCGCGGCGTTGCCCGCGCGCAGCGAGCCGGTGCCGCCGAGGTTGCCGTCGATCAGGCGGACGATGTGGTACTCGACTCTGAGCTTGCCGGAGTCGGTCAGCTGGTGGATCGTCGGGCGGTACGCCGCCTCGAAGGCCTTGCAGGCCGGACAGCGGAAGTCCTCCCAGACCGTGAGCGTCGATGTGGCGCCGTCCTTGCCGACCGGGATCGCGAGGGCGTCCTTGCCCTGCGCCCCCGAGGGCGCCACGACCGGGCCGCTGCCGGCGCTCTTCTTCTTGCCGGAGTTCGCCGCGAGCACGCCGATCACCGTCGCCAGGCCCAGCACGCAGACCACGCTGACGGCCACGATCAGCGCGCGCCGACGCCGCTCCGAGGCCTTCTGCTTCTCGCGCTCGACCGCCAGTCGCTGGCGGGCGGTGCGCTTTCCCTCATGATTCTTCTCGCTCACACCACCAGAACGAACCGGGGAGGCGCATTGCGCCTCCCCGGTCCCAGGTCCACCCGTTCGGGTGATCATGTGGTGTGTGATGACGGCCGCGGACTCGTATCGGCGCGGCGGCCACCGGCGCTCGCGGCCGGCACGGCGCCCGGCCGTACGCGCGTCACGCCTGCCCGCGCACCCCGCGCGCCAGTTCGCCCGCCAGGTCTCGGACGGCCGCGACGCCGGCCGCCTGGTCCGGGGCGTCCAGCATCCGCTTGACGAACGCGGAGCCGACGATCACGCCGTCGGCGAAGCCGGCCACCTCGGCGGCCTGGGCGCGGTCGGAGACACCGAGGCCGACGCAGACGGGCAGGCCGGTGCCGGTGGCCCGGGTGCGCCGCACCAGGTCCTCGGCCTGCGCGCCGACCGACGCGCGGGTTCCGGTGACGCCCATCAGCGAGGCGGCGTAGACGAAGCCCGAGCCCACCTGGGTGATCTCGGCCAGCCGCTTGTCCTTGCTGCTCGGGGCGACGACGAAGACCGTCGCCAGGCCGTGCTTGTCGGCGTGCTCCCGCCACAGGGCGGACTCCTGGACGGGCAGGTCCGGCAGGATGCACCCGGCGCCGCCTGCGTCGGCGAGCTCCGCCGTGAAACGCTCGACGCCGTAGCGGTCGATGGGGTTCCAGTACGTCATGACGAGCACCGGCTTGCCGGTGGCCTCGTGGGCCTCGCGGACCGTGCGCATGACGTCCGCGATCCTGACGCCGCCGCGCAGGGCGATGTCGTCGGCGGTCTGGATGACCGGCCCGTCCAGGACCGGGTCGCTGTGCGGCAGCCCGACCTCGACGACGTCGGCGCCGCCGTCGAGGACGGCCTTGATCGCCTCGATGCCGCCGTCCACCGTCGGGAAGCCCGCGGGCAGGTAGGCGATGAGCGCGGACCGGCCCTCCGCCTTCGCGCCGGCGAGGGTGTCGTTCAGCAGCCGAATGTTCCCGCTCACTTGGCGTCCCCCTCGATCTCGGCGGTGTCGGTCTCGTCGGCGGCGACCTCGGCGTCGGTGTCGTACAGGCCGAAGTAGCGGGCGGCGGTGTCCATGTCCTTGTCGCCGCGGCCGGAGAGGTTGACGACGATCAGGCCGTCCGGGCCGAGTTCCCGGCCCACCTCCAGGGCGCCGGCCAGGGCGTGGGCGCTCTCGATCGCCGGGATGATGCCCTCGGTGCGCGACAGCAGACGCAGGGCCTGCATCGCCGCGTCGTCGGTGACCGCGCGGTACTCGCCACGGCCGGAGTCCTTGAGGTAGGAGTGCTCGGGGCCGATGCCCGGGTAGTCCAGGCCGGCCGAGATGGAGTACGGCTCGGTGATCTGTCCCTCGTCGTCCTGGAGGACGTAGGAGCGGGAGCCATGCAGGATGCCGGGCTCGCCGGCGGTCAGGGTGGCGGCGTGCTCGCCGGTGTCGATGCCGTGGCCGGCGGGCTCGCAGCCGATGAGCCGGACCTGCTCGTCGGGGATGAAGGCGTGGAAGAGGCCGATGGCGTTGGAACCGCCGCCGACGCAGGCGATCGCGGCGTCGGGCAGGCGTCCGGCGCGCTGGAGGAGCTGGCGGCGGGCCTCCACGCCGATGACCCGGTGGAAGTCGCGGACCATGGCCGGGAAGGGGTGCGGCCCGGCGACGGTGCCGAACAGGTAGTGGGTGCGGTCGACGTTGGCGACCCAGTCGCGGAAGGCCTCGTTGATGGCGTCCTTCAGCGTGCGGCTGCCGGACTTCACGGCGACGACCTCGGCGCCGAGCATGCGCATGCGGGCCACGTTCAGGGCCTGCCGCTCGGTGTCGATCTCGCCCATGTAGATAGTGCAGTCGAGGCCGAACAGGGCGCAGGCGGTGGCGGTCGCGACGCCGTGCTGGCCGGCGCCGGTCTCGGCGATCACCCGGCTCTTGCCCATGCGCTTGGTGAGCAGCGCCTGGCCCAGAACGTTGTTGATCTTGTGGGAGCCGGTGTGGTTGAGGTCCTCGCGCTTGAGGAACACTCGGGCGCCGCCGGCGTGCTCGGCGAACCGCGGCACCTCGGTCAGGGCGCTGGGCCGGCCGGTGTAGTCGACGAGCAGGTCGTCCAGCTCGCGGGCGAAGGCGGGGTCGTTCTTGGCCTTGTCGTACTCGACGGCCACCTCGTCGACGGCGGCGACGAGCGCCTCCGGGATGTACTTGCCGCCGTACGCGCCGAAGTAGCCGTCGGCGCCGGGGACCTGACCTTCCTGGTCAGGGAAGAAGAAATCGCTGGGCATGCCAGAACCTCACGGTGAGTGTGTGAAGAGACACTGTTCGCCGTGGGGGCGGGACCGGTCCGTCAGCAGCGGGCCGTCAGTGGCGGCTCGCGCCCGCGCGGCGGTGGCCGCGCACCGGACAGAGCCCCGCGCCCCTGGAGGGGCGCTGCCATCGCCGGCCGTTCACCTGCCCGGGCTCGTCACCGATGACGTAGCGCACGCGACGGCCGTGGACACGCCTGGCGGGGGCGCGGCAGCCCCTCGGGCGGCAGCCGCGCGCGAGGCGGGCATGCCGGTCCACGGTCGTCACGGTGAGAGTCATCGGCGTCAGCCTACCGGCTTCTCAGCCGCGGCCGTGGCGCAGCGCGGGATGGGCGCCCGCGGCCACCAGGTCGGCGACGGCCGTCTTCGGGTCGCGGCCGGTGACGAGCGACTCGCCGACCAGGACGGCGTCGGCTCCGGCGTTGGCGTAGGCGATCAGGTCGTGCGGGCCGCGGACCCCGGACTCGGCGACCTTGACGACGGTGTCCGGGATCTCGGGGGCCACCTGCTCGAAGGTGTCGCGGTCGACCTCGAGCGTCTTCAGGTTGCGCGCGTTGACACCGATCACCTTGGCGCCCGCGTCGACCGCGCGCTCCACCTCGTCCTCGTCGTGGACCTCGACGAGCGGGGTGAGTCCGATGGACACCGCGCGCTCGATCAGCGACTCCAGAGCCGGCTGTTCGAGGGCGGCGACGATCAGCAGGACGAGGTCCGCCCCGTAGGCCCGGGCCTCCCACAGCTGGTACGACGTGACGATGAAGTCCTTGCGCAGGATCGGGATGTCCACGTGGGCGCGGACCGCCTCCAGGTCGGCCAGCGAGCCGCCGAAGCGCCGCTGCTCGGTCAGCACCGAGATGACGGCCGCGCCGCCCGCCTCGTAGTCGGCGGCGAGCCCGGCGGGGTCGGCGATCGCGGCCAGGGCGCCCTTGGAGGGGCTGGAGCGCTTGACCTCGCAGATCACTTTGACGCCGTCGCCCTTGAGCGCGGCCACTCCGTCCTTGGCGGCCGGAGCCTTGGCCGCGCGCTCCTTGAGCTCGTCGAGGCTGACGCGCGCCTGCCGCTCCGAAAGGTCGGCACGGACTCCGTCGATGATCTCGTCGAGCACACTCACGCGAGCGGCCCCCTTCCAGACGGTGCGATGTTCCAGCGGGTCGATCGACCCCCGGCGGCCCGCTCGAGCGGATCGGGTGGATCTGGCGGGTCGGAATCCGGCGGTCACTGCGATGGTATCCGCAGGAGGGCGAAGGCCTCGCATCCGGTGGACGGCGGTCCCACCACCTGGACAAATGCCCGGCCGTTCACGGATGGAGCAGACCACCGAACGGCAGGTTCCGGACAACGGTGAAGGCGACGAGCAGCGCGCCCAGGCTCCACAGGTGCGCGCTGCCGAGCCCGGCCCTCGGCGGCCGCCCGCGCGCCGCGCCGGCCGCCCACGCGATCCACACCACGCCGAAGACCAGATAGCCCGCGACGGCCATGGCGTTGTCGTGCAGGGCGGTGAGGAGGTCGCCGTGGACGAAGGCGTGCGCGCTGCGCAGGCCTCCGCAGCCGGGGCAGTACAGGCCGGTGTAGCGCAGCAGCGGGCAGACGGGGTAGTGGCCGGGCTCGTCGGGATCCACCGCGCCCACGTAGGCGAAGGCGCCGGCGACGGCGGCCAGTACGGCGGCGGGGACGGCCAGCCGTCCCAGGACGGCGGCGGGGCGCATCGGCGGTGTCCCCGCCGGGTCCTGGTACGCACGCCTCGGACCGGGTACGGCCGTGCGGCCGTACGTCCCCCTGCGACTGTCGGCGTTCACACTGTGCATTCTGCCCCGCACGGACCGGTCACGCGCGGGCGGGGCGTCCGGGCACGGGTGCCCGCCGCCAGAGGGAGGGACGGCCGTCCGGCCGCCCCTCGCGTTCGGGTCGTCAGCTCTTGGTGGCGAGCTGGTGCACCGGGTGCTCGCCCTTCTGGCCGAGGCCCATCATGCGCATGACGCCGCCGACGACACCGCCGAGCAGCACGACACCGATGCCGACCCAGAAGCCGACCGGCCGGGCCATCACCATGAAGGCGCCCGCGACGCAGAAACCGATGAAGGCGATGATGACACCGGTCCAGGCGGCCGGGGTGTGACCGTGGCTGCTGCCCGCCATGACTTGCTCCTCGTTGCTTGTACCTGTCTGAGCCGGACGCTCGGAAATCATTGTCCCGCACGCGTGCACGCGACGTGAGCGGGGGTGGTCCCTGGCGTGACCCGCCGGGCGCGGGGCGGGCCGCAGCGGTCAGGCGGGATCGGTGCCGGTCGGGTCCTCCCCGCGGTCCAGGGCCTTCCACAGGTCCTCGGGGCGGTCGGGATCGACCGGACGGGTGGCACGCGAGCGGGGAGCGCCGGAGCGCTCGTAGCGGCCGCCCATGGCGGGCCAGAGCCGGCCGTAGCACAGGGCGAGAAGTCCGGCCAGCAGGATCAGCACCCCGCCGGCGGCCGCGACGTAGGGCCAGCCGGTGTGGGTGAGCGAGGCGGCGGTCGCCGCGGTGTCGCCGGAGGCCTGGGCCGCCTTCTCGTCGAGCGCGGCGCGGTCCGAGGCGCCGGTCAGGGCGGCGCCGACGGTTCCGGCGCCGGAGAGCGCGAGCAGGCCCGCGACCAGCAGGCGGCCGGAGCGGCGGACGGCGAACACGGCGACGAGCGCGGCCAGGCCCACTATGGCGAGCGCCGCGGGCACGCCCGTGACCTCGCTGCCCTTGGCGGTCAGGGCGTAGTCGCCACCGGCCACCGCGGCGGTGCCCTCCGCCCAGCGCTGCCGGGAGGCCAGCAGCGCCACGGCCGCGCCGAGGGCGCCGCACAGCAGGGCTACGGCGAGGCTGCGGCGGCCGGACCGGGCGGGGGCGGCGGCTTCGATGCGGGGGTGAGGTACGGCAGTCACGTACTCCACTATCACCCCAACCCCGGGGAAACCGTCACCCGGGGTTCGCCAACGCCCGCCGTCTCCCGCGCCGAGCCGGCCCGGGAGGGCGGCGGCGGCCGTGCCTGTGCACCGGCAACCGGCGGGTACGGCGGCCCGTCCGGGCTCGGCGGGGCGGACGGCGCGGCAGCCCGGGCGGCTCCTGGACGTCTCTACGAGGTGAGCCGGTTGGCCGTGTGCACCGCGCGGAGGACCGCCGCCGCCTTGTTGCGGCACTCGGTGTCCTCGGCGACCGGGTCGGAGTCGGCGACCACGCCGGCTCCGGCCTGGACGTACGCCGTGCCGCCGCGCAGCAGGGCGGTGCGGATGGCGATGGCGGTGTCGGAGTCGCCGGCGAAGTCGAGGTAGCCGACGCAGCCGCCGTACAACCCCCGCCGGGACGGCTCGAGTTCGTCGATGATCTGCAGGGCGCGCGGCTTGGGGGCGCCGGACAGCGTGCCCGCCGGGAAGCAGGCGGTCAGCACGTCGAAGGCGGTACGGCCCGCGGCGACCCGCCCGGTGACGGTCGAGACGATGTGCATCACGTGCGAGTACCGCTCGATGGACATGAAGTCGACGACCTCGACGGAGCCCGGCTCGCAGACCCGGCCCAGGTCGTTGCGCCCGAGGTCGACGAGCATCAGGTGCTCGGCGCGCTCCTTGGGGTCGGCGAGCAACTCCTCCGCGAGGGCCTGGTCCTTCTGCGGGGTGGCGCCGCGTGGGCGGGTGCCGGCGATGGGATGGACCATGGCCCGCCCGTCCTCGACCTTGACCAGCGCCTCCGGGGAGGAGCCGACGACGTCGAAGCCCTCGAAGCGGAACAGGTACATGTACGGCGAGGGGTTGGTGGCCCGCAGCACCCGGTAGACGTCCAGCGCGCTCGCCGTGCACGGCGTCTCGAAGCGCTGCGACGGCACGACCTGGAAGGCCTCCCCGGCGCGGATGCGTTCCTTGATGTCCTCGACGGCCGACCGGAAGTCCTCGCCGCCCCACAGCGCGGTGTACTCGGGCAGTTCGGAGGGCGGCAGCGCGGCCGGGGGCTGCGCGACCGGCCGGGACAGGTCCGCCTCCATGGCGTCGAGGCGGGCGACGGCGTCCGCGTAGGCCTCGTCGACGCCCGTGTCGAGGTCGTTGTGGTTGATCGCGTTGGCGATCAGCAGCACGGTGCCGTCCCAGTGGTCGAGGACGGCGAGGTCGGAGGTGAGCAGCATGGTCAGCTCGGGCAGTTTCAGGTCGTCCCGCTCGCCCGGGCCGACCTTCTCCAGGCGGCGCACGATGTCGTAGCCCAGATAGCCGACCATGCCGCCGGTGAAGGGCGGCAGGCCCAGGTCGTGCGCCAGGTCGCGGGGCGTGTGCAGGGCCTCGACGGTGGCCCGCAAAGCGGCCGACGGGTCGCCCTCGACGGGGACGCCGACCGGCGGGGTGCCCAGCCAGTGGGTGCGGCCCTCCCGCTCGGTGAGCGTGGCGGCGCTGCGGACGCCCACGAAGGAGTAGCGGGACCAGGAGCGGCCGTTCTCCGCGGACTCCAGCAGGAAGGTACCGGGCCGTTCGGCGGCGAGCTTGCGGTAGAGCGCGACCGGGGTGTCGCCATCGGCGAGGAGCTTGCGCGTGACCGGGATGACGCGCCGGTCGGTGGCGAGCTTGCGGAAGGTCTCGAGGTCCATGGCCGCCGACCCTACTGACCGGACGCCGGGACGGCGCCGACGCCGTCCTTGAGCAGCACGTCGGCGTCGAAGCAGGTGCGGTCGCCGGTGTGGCAGGCGGCGCCGACCTGGTCGACCTTGACCAGCACCGTGTCGCCGTCGCAGTCGAGCGCGACGGACCTCACCCATTGGAAGTGGCCGGAGGTGTCGCCCTTGACCCAGTACTCCTGGCGGCTCCGCGACCAGTACGTGCAGCGGCCGGTGGTGAGCGTGCGGTGCAGCGCCTCGTCGTCCATCCAGCCCAGCATCAGCACCTCTCCGGTGTCGTACTGCTGGGCGATCGCGGGGAGGAGTCCGTCGGTGCTGCGCTTGAGGCGGGCCGCGATCTCGGGGTCGAGGCTGCTGGGCCGGGGGGTACCGGGCGTGCTGGTCATGGATGCCATTGTGCCGCGCGGCGGTGACAGGCCGGGGGCGCGTCCGCTGTGCGGACGCGGACCGTGGTCGTAGGCTGACTCCATGTCGACCTTTGCCAAGCGTGAACGGCTTCTGCTCGCCGACCTCTTGGAGACCGCGGGTCCTGAGGCGCCGACCCTCTGCGAGGGATGGCTCACCCGGGATCTCGCCGCGCACGTGGTGGTGCGTGAGCGCCGCCCGGACGCGGCCGGCGGCGCGCTGATCAAGCCGCTCGCGTCCCGTCTGGAGAAGGTGCTCCAGGAGTACGCCGCGAAGCCGTACGAGGAGCTGATCCAGTTGATCCGTACCGGTCCGCCGCGCTTCTCCCCCTTCCAGCTCAAGCAGGTCGACGAGGCGGCCAACACGGTCGAGTTCTACGTCCACGCGGAGGACGTCCGGCGTGCCCAGCCCGACTGGGCGCCGCGCGAGCTCGACCCCGTCTTCCAGGACGCCCTGTGGTCCCGGCTGGAGCGCACGGCCCGGCTGCTGGGGCGGGGCATCCCGACCGGCCTGGTGCTGCGCCGCCCCGACGGCCAGACGGCGGTCGCGCACCGGGGCACGCCGGTGGTGACGGCGACGGGCGAGCCGTCGGAGCTGCTGCTGTTCGCGTTCGGCCGGCAGAGCGCGGCCCGCGTGGAGCTGGAGGGCGAGCAGGACGCGATCTCGAAGGTGTCGGAGACGAAGCAGCTGGGGTTCTGAGCCGGGGACGGGACGCTGTGCGGCCCGCGGCCCGGGCCGGCGCGGCGCTCAGTGGGGCAGTTGGGCGCGGCGCAGGCCGGGGGCGGCCAGCGCGACGACGCCGCCCAGAGCGCACACCGCCGCGCTGACGACGAACACCGGACCCGTTCCGACGGCCCCGATCGCGGCGGCCGACACCGGCATGCTGAGCGGGGCGAGACCAAGGCTGACCAGACTCGCGACGGAGGTGACCCGCCCGAGGCAGGCCGGTTCGGTCTGCGTCTGGAGCAGTGCGCCGCACAGGGCGCCGCTGAGTCCCGCGAAGAGGCCGATGAGCACGGCCACCCCGACGGCCGCGACGACGCCGGGGGCGTAGGCGAGCGCGCCGATGGCCGCGGAACCCGCGAAGATCAGGTACGCGGCCAGCCGTCCCGCGTGCGGCAGCCGCCCGCGCACGGCCAGCAGCAGGGAGGCGGCACCCGACCCCGTGCCGAATCCGGCCACCACCCAGCCCATGCCGGCCGCGCCCCAGCCGCGCTCGTCGGCGAGCAGGGTGAGACCGACGTTGAGCGGGGCGACGAAGCCGAGGTCGCCGAGGGCGATGGCCAGCATCAGCGGGGCCAGGACGCGGTGGCGCCGTATGTAGCGCAGGCCGGCGACCATGTCGCGCCACGGCGTGGTGTCACGCCCCCCGGCGGTCTCGTCCGGGGGCAGGTCCCGCATCCGTACGGAGACCAGCAGCGGCACGGAGACGCCGATCAGCAGCCCGGCGAGCCCGAAGGCGGCCGCCGCGCCCCCGAGTGCGACACCCAGCCCGCCGAGGGGGGCACCGGCGACGTTCGCGCACCGGATCGCCAGGCCCCGCATGCCCTGGACGCGGGCGAGCTGGCCCCGGCTCGTCACGCGCGCGGGCAGGGCGCCCACGGCGGGCATGAACACGGCGTCGACGGTGCCGAAGACGAGGGCGAGCAGGGTCAGCGGCCACAGCCCGGGGCTGGCGATCCACAGCAGCGCGGCCACGGCGAGGACGGCGGCGCACCGTACGGCGTCGCTGCCGATGACGACCCGGCGCGGGCCGAGACGGTCCGCGACCACTCCCCCGCCCAGCATCAGCAGTGCCCGGGGCAGCGCGCTCACCGCCATCACGACCCCGGCCTGCGCGGGCGATCCCTCCCGGACCGCCGCCCAGGACAGGGCGAGATAGTAGACGTTGTCCCCCGCCATGGACGCGGTGTAGGCGGTCAGCCAGCGCAGCACGTTGGCGTCGCGGTGCGCGGGGCGTTCGACGGCGGGTGCGTCGGCGGTCGTCGTGGACACGGTGGTCACGGGGGCGGCCTCTCTCAGACGCGGAACGGGAATGCGTACACGTGCAGCGCGACGTGCTCGCGCCCCTCGGTGTCTCCGGCCGCCTCTCGGGCGCGGCCCTCGTCGTCGTACTTCTTCAGGAGTTCGAAGAGGTCCTTCTTCAGCTCGGCCAGCTCGGCGGCGGTGAGCCGCAGCAGTGACTCGCTGTCGTGGGAGGCCGCGTTCCACTCCGGCCCCCAGTGGGGGCGCTCGTCGAGGTAGGTGCGGTACATCTCGGCACGCTGCTCCAGGAAGAGCCGGGAGGCCGCCAGGTGTGCCGCCACCTTCTCCGGGGCGTCCTGGAAGTCCTTGTCGCGGATGGAGACACCGTCCGAGGCGGGCTGCCACCAGCGTTCCCGCGCGTCCGCGCTGCGCGGCTCGGCCTCCTCGATCAGCCCGTGCTCGGCGAGCTTGCGCAGGTGGTAGCTGACCAGCGACACGGCCTCGTCCACCTGTTCGGCCAGGTGGGAGGCGGTCGCCGTCCCGGCGACGAACAGCAGCCGGTACAGCTTCATGCGCAACGGGTGGGCGAGCGCCTTGAGCGTGCCCAGATCGGTGACGTAGCGGTTCTCCTCGCGCGACATGCCCTCACCGTAGACGCGAAAGAAAAACTGCACAATAGAATTTGCGCAACTTCTCTTTTGTATCGACCGAGCAGAAAGCCCCGGCCACCTCGAGGCGACCGGGGCTCTGCGCGCTGCCCTGCGCGGGCGTCACCTCACGGGATGCCCAGCCCCCCGCAGCGTCTCCTTCACCTGGCCGATGCGGAGGTCGCCGAAGTGGAAGACCGAGGCCGCGAGGACCGCGTCCGCGCCGGCCGCGACGGCCGGGGGGAAGTCGGCGAGACTGCCGGCGCCGCCGGAGGCGATGACCGGGACGGCGACGTGCTTGCGGACGGCGGCGATCATCTCCAGGTCGTAGCCGTCCTTCGTGCCGTCCGCGTCCATGGAGTTGAGCAGAATCTCGCCCGCGCCCAGCTCGGCCGCCCGGTGCGCCCACTCCACCGCGTCGATACCGGTGCCGCGGCGCCCGCCGTGGGTGGTCACCTCGAAGCCGCCGGACGGCGTGCGGCGGGCGTCCACCGACAGGACCAGCACCTGGCGGCCGAAGCGCTCGGCGATCTCCCGGATCAGGTCCGGGCGGGCGATCGCGGCCGTGTTGACGCCCACCTTGTCGGCGCCCGCCCGCAGCAGCCGGTCCACGTCCTCGGCCGTGCGGACGCCGCCCCCGACCGTCAGCGGGATGAACACCTGCTCGGCGGTGCGGCGCACCACGTCGTACGTCGTCTCCCGGTTGCCCGAGGACGCGGTGATGTCCAGGAACGTCAGCTCGTCGGCGCCCTCGGCGTCGTACACCTTGGCCATCTCGACGGGATCGCCCGCGTCGCGCAGGTTCTGGAAGTTGACGCCCTTGACGACCCGGCCGCCGTCCACGTCCAGGCAGGGGATGACTCGGACCGCCAGGGTCATGACTTCACGGCTCCTCAACCAGCACAGACAAAGAACACGGACAACAATCTGAGGACCTTCTAGCCTCTGCAGGCTTCCAGCTCCACCGACACCAGCACGCGCGAGTCGATGAAGCCCTGCACGATCAGCAGCGTCGCGACCGGACGTACCGAGTCGAACAGCTCCTTGTGGGCCCGCCCCACCGCGTCCACGTCCCGCGCGTGGCTCAGATACATCCGCGTACGGATCACCGAGTCCGCGCCGAGCCCGAACTCGCCGATCGCCTCGAGCGCACCGGTGAAGGCCACCTTGGCCTGTTCGTACGGGTCCCCCTCCCCGTACAGTACGTCGCCCCGGAAGGCGGTCGTGCCCGCCACCAGGACCCGATCGCCCGCCGCCACGGCGCGTGCGAAGCCGAACGTCTCTTCCCAGGGAACCCCGCTCTGCACGCGCCGTACGGCATCGGACGTCATGACACTCTGTCCTTTTTCAAGATGTAGCCTCCAAGGCCTCTTCCAGAGTGAATGCCTTCGCGTACAGGGCCTTCCCGACGATGGCGCCCTCGACACCGAGCGGGACGAGGCCGGCGACGGCCCGCAGGTCGTCCAGGGACGAGACACCGCCCGAGGCCACCACGGGACGGTCGGTCCGCGCGCAGACGTT
This sequence comes from Streptomyces sp. NPDC003393, assembly GCF_053589015.1. Classification (NCBI taxonomy): domain Bacteria; kingdom Bacillati; phylum Actinomycetota; class Actinomycetes; order Kitasatosporales; family Streptomycetaceae; genus Streptomyces; species Streptomyces sp. NPDC003393. Next base: position 200,279 of record NZ_JBSFRB010000006.1, read on the forward strand.
CTTCAGGAGTTCCAGGTTGGGGCCCTGCAGCGTGCCGTCCTTGGCGATGTCGGTGACGACGTAGCGGGCGCAGCCCTCCTTGTCGAGGCGCTCCAGCGTCTCGTACAGGTCACCGCCGTCGCGGGTCCAGCCGCGGCCGCGCAGGGTGGTGCCGCGGACGTCCAGGCCGACCGCGATCTTGTCGCCGTGCTCGGCGATCACCCTGGCGACCCACTCGGGGGTCTCCAGGGCGGCCGTGCCCAGGTTGACTCGGGTGCAGCCGGTGGCCAGGGCCGCGGCGAGGGTGTCGTCGTCGCGGATGCCGCCGGACAGCTCCACCTTGATGTCCATCGCCCCCGCGACCTCGGCGATCAGCGCGCGGTTGTCACCGGTGCCGAACGCGGCGTCCAGGTCGACCAGGTGCAGCCACTCGGCGCCCGACCGCTGCCAGGCGAGGGCGGCCTCGAGGGGGGAGCCGTAGGAGGTCTCGGTCCCGGACTCACCGTGCACCAGGCGGACGGCCTGGCCGTCACGGACGTCGACGGCGGGGAGGAGTTCGAGCTTCGAGGCCATCACAGGGTTCCGATCCAGTTGTTCAGCAGCTGCGCTCCGGCGTCGCCGGACTTCTCGGGGTGGAACTGGGTGGCCCACAGGGCGTCGTTCTCCACGGCCGCCACGAAGGGCCTGCCGTGCGTGGCCCAGGTGACCTTGGGCGGGTGCAGCACCGGATTGCCCGTCTCGAACTGCCAGTCGTGCACCGCGTAGGAGTGCACGAAGTAGAAGCGGGCGTCGGGGTCCACGCCGGCGAACAGTTCCGAGCCGGCCGGCGCGTCGACGGTGTTCCAGCCCATGTGGGGCACCACGTCGGCCTCCAGGGGCGCGACCGTGCCGGGCCACTCGTCCAGGCCCTCGGCCTGGACACCGTGCTCGATGCCGCGCGCGAAGAGGATCTGCATGCCGACGCAGATGCCCATGACCGGGCGTCCGCCGGACAGCCGGCGGTCGATGATCCAGTCGCCGCGGGCCGCCTTCAGGCCGCGCATGCAGGCGGCGAACGCGCCGACGCCGGGCACCAGCAGACCGTCGGCGTTCATCGCCGCGTCGAAGTCACGGGTGATCTCGACCTCGGCGCCGGTGCGGGCCAGCGCGCGCTCGGCGGAGCGGACGTTCCCGAAGCCGTAGTCGAAGACGACGACCTTCTTCGGGGTGCTCATCAGCTCCACACCTCCAGCCGCATCACGCCCGCGACCAGGCACATCCCGGCGCCGATGGACAGGAGCACGATCAGGCTCCTCGGCATCTGCTGCTTGACGAAGGAGACGATGCCGCCGACCAGGAAGAGGCCGACGACGATCAGAATGGTGGACAGGCCGTTCATGCTCTACAGCGCGCCCTTCGTGGACGGGAGGATGCCGGCCGCCCGCGGGTCCCGCTCGGAGGCGTACCGCAGCGCCCGGGCGAGGGCCTTGAACTGGCACTCCACGATGTGGTGCGCGTTGCGCCCGTAGGGCACGTGCACGTGGAGGGCGATCTGTGCCTGGGCGACGAAGGACTCCAGGATGTGCCGGGTCATGGTCGTGTCGTACTCGCCGATCATCGGCGCCATGTTCTCCGGCTCGGTGTGCACCAGGTACGGGCGGCCGGAGAGGTCGACGGTGACCTGGGCGAGGGACTCGTCCAGCGGGACCGTGCAGTTGCCGAAGCGGTAGATGCCCACCTTGTCGCCGAGCGCCTGCTTGAAGGCGGCGCCGAGCGCGAGGGCGGTGTCCTCGATGGTGTGGTGGGAGTCGATGTGCAGGTCGCCGTCGGTCTTCACGGTCAGGTCGAACAGACCGTGCCGGCCGAGCTGGTCGAGCATGTGGTCGTAGAAGCCGACACCGGTGGCGATGTCGGTCCTGCCGGTGCCGTCGAGGTCGATCTCGACCAGGACGGACGTCTCCTTGGTGGTGCGCTCCACGCGCCCGACGCGGCTCATCCGCTCGACTCCTGTTCCTTCTTCAGATCGCGCACCGCATCGAGGAACGCGTCGTTCTCCGCCGGGGTCCCGGCCGTCACCCGCAGCCATCCCGGCACACCGTTGTCCCGCACCAGGACGCCCCGGTCCAGGATCTTCCGCCAGGCCTCGTGGGCGTCGGCGAAGCGGCCGAACTGGATGAAGTTGGCGTCCGACTCCGTCACGTCGTAGCCGATCGCGCGCAGTTCGCCGACCAGACGGTCCCGCTCGCTCTTGAGCTGCTCGACGTACTTCAGCAGCGTGTCGGTGTGTTCGAGCGCGGCCAGCGCGGTGACCTGGGTGATCGCCGACAGGTGGTAGGGCAGCCGGACCAGTTGGACGGCGTCCACGACCGCCGGATGCGCGGCGAGATAGCCCAGGCGCAGGCCGGCGGCGCCGAACGCCTTCGACATGGTGCGCGAGATCACCAGGTGCGGGCGGCCCTCCAGCAGCGGCAGCAGCGAGGCGCCGTGGCTGAACTCGATGTACGCCTCGTCGACGACCACCATGGAGGGCTTCGCCGCCTGCGCGGCCTCGTACAGGGCGAGGACCGTCTCGGGCGCGACCGCGTTGCCGGTGGGGTTGTTGGGCGTGGTGACGAAGACGACGTCCGGCTTGTGCTCGGCGATCGCCCTCTCGGCCGCGGCGACGTCGATGGTGAAGTCCTCGTGGCGCGGCCCGGAGATCCAGCCGGTGCCGGTGCCGCGCGCGATGAGCGCGTGCATCGAGTACGACGGCTCGAAGCCGATCGCGGTGCGGCCGGGCCCGCCGAAGGCCTGCAACAGCTGCTGGATGACCTCGTTGGAGCCGTTGGCCGCCCAGACGTTCTCCACGCCGACCGGGTGGCCGCCGGTCTTCGTCAGGTACTGGGCGAGTTCGGTGCGCAGCTCGACCGCGTCCCGGTCCGGGTAGCGGTTCAGGCCGCGGGCCGCCTCGCGCACCCGCTCGGTGATCCGCTCGACGAGCGGCTCGGGCAGCGGGTAGGGGTTCTCGTTGGTGTTCAGCCGTACGGGGACGTCCAGTTGGGGCGCGCCGTAGGGGGACTGGCCGCGCAGTTCGTCCCGTACGGGAAGATCGTCGATCCTCACGTCGCTCACTTGCTCTCGGGCACCTTCCAGCCGAACCTCGCCTTGATCGCCGCTCCGTGCGCCGGCAGGTCCTCGGCCTCCGCCAGCGTCACCACGTGGTGCGCGACCTCGGCGAGGGCGTCCTTGGTGTAGTCGACGACGTGGATGCCGCGCAGGAAGGACTGCACGGACAGGCCGGAGGAGTGGCAGGCGCAGCCGCCGGTGGGCAGCACGTGGTTGGAGCCTGCCGCGTAGTCGCCGAGGGAGACCGGCGCCCAGGGGCCGATGAAGATCGCGCCGGCGTTGCGGACCCGGTCGGCGACCGCCGCCGCGTCGGCCGTCTGGATCTCCAGGTGCTCCGCGCCGTAGGCGTCGACCACGCGCAGGCCCTCGTCGATGCCGTCGACCAGGACGATCGCGGACTGCTTGCCGGACAGGGCGGGGCGGATCCGGTCCTCGACGTGCTTGGTGGCCGCGATCTGGGACTCCAGTTCCCTGGCCACCGCGTCCGCGAGTTCGGCGGAGTCGGTGACGAGGACGGCGGCGGCCAGCGGGTCGTGCTCGGCCTGGCTGATCAGGTCGGAGGCGACGTGCACCGGGTCGGCCGTGGCATCGGCGAGGACGGCGATCTCGGTGGGGCCGGCCTCCGCGTCGATGCCGATCTTGCCGGTGAAGTACCGCTTGGCGGCGGCGACCCAGATGTTGCCGGGGCCGGTGACCATGCTGGCCGGCGGGCAGGACTCGGTGCCGTGGGCGAACATCGCCACGGCGGTGGCGCCGCCGGCGGCGTACACCTCGTCCACGCCGAGCAGGGCGCAGGCGGCGAGGATCGTCGGGTGCGGCAGGCCGCCGAACTCGGCCTGGGCCGGGGAGGCGAGCGCGATGGACGGGACGCCGGCCTCCTGGGCGGGCACGACGTTCATGACCACGGAGGAGGGGTAGACCGAGCGGCCGCCGGGCGCGTACAGCCCGACGCGCTCCACCGGCACCCACTTCTCGGTCACCGTGCCGCCGGGCACGACCTGGGTGGTGTGGGTGGTGCGGCGCTGCTCGCGGTGGACCAGGCGGGCGCGGTGGATGGACTCCTCCAGGGCGGCGCGCACGGCGGGGTCCAGCCGCTCCAGCGCGTCCTCGAGGGCCTGGGCCGGGACCCGGACCGACTCCAGCCGGACGCCGTCGAACTTCTCCGCGAAGTCGATCAGTGCGGCGTCGCCGCGATGATGCACGGCCTCGCAGATCGGGCGCACCTTCTCCAGGGCGGCCGCGACGTCGAATTCGGCTCGGGGCAGCAGGTCGCGCAGGGCGGGGCCGTCGGGGAGGGCGTCGCCGCGCAGATCGATTCGGGCCATAGGGAGAAATTGCAGCACGGTTCCGATTGTCTCAGACCGCGCACGAGCCCCGTCCGTCCGTATCAATGGCTGATACAGAACCACTCGGATCGCGGCCTCCAGGGGGCGCCGCGGGTGCGGAAGACTCCATTCACGTTCCGCGTTCAGATCGTCACCCAACGGGCATCACCGGTTGTACGACACGACCCAACTCGCGAGTAGTCGGGGAAGAAGGGGAGATCTGTGACCGAGGGGACCGGCGGCCGGGCCGGGGACCTGCCGGACGACCTGACCGATGTCGAGGCCGGGATGTGGCAGGCCTTCCGCAACGGCAGCGTGTACGACCTGCGCAGCGGGGACGCGGCGGTGGACGATCCGCACGGCGGGCATCCCTGGGGGCCCGAGCGGACGGTCCGGGCGCGGGTCGTGTGCTGGCTGCTGCTGGACGGCCCGCCCGCGCTCGCCGGCCGGGTGTCGTCCCTGAAGCTGACCGGGCTGCGGATCGCGGGGACCGTGGACCTGGCCGGGGGCACGGTGGTGCCGTACGTGGAGCTCAAGGGCTGCCGGTTCGAGCAGGAGGTACGGCTGCCGGAGGCGCACCTGACGACCGTGCGGCTGGTGGACTGCTCGGTGCCCCGGCTGGAGGCGGCCCGCGTGCGCACCGAGGGCGACCTGCACCTACCCCGCTGCCGCTTCCTCGGCGGCATACGGCTCACCGACGCGCACATCGGCACGGACCTGCTGCTCAACCAGGCGATCGTGCACCGCGACCGCACCGGCCGGTCGATCTCCGCGGACGGGATGACGGTGGGCCAGGACCTCCAGGCGGAGCTGCTGCGGTCGCACGGCGAGATCAGTCTGCGCGGTGGGAAGATCGGTGTGTCGCTGAGCCTGCGCGGCGCGAAGCTCGCCAGCCCGTACACGCGGTGGGCGCTGAACGCGCCGCAGCTGACCGTGGAGCGCACGCTGTACCTGACGCCCGCCGGGGTCGGCAGCGCGCCGAGCGGGGTGACCCCGGCGCGCGGGACACGGATCGAGAACTTCGAGTGCGAGGGCGGGGTGCGGCTGGACGACGGGCGCTTCGGCGACGCGGTCGACCTGGACCGGGCCCGGTTCACCTTCACCGACGACCAGGTGCTGTCGCTGCGCCGGATACAGGCCCCCGAGCTGCGCTTCCTCGGCGAGCGGCCGCCGCGTGGCCAAGTGCTGCTGTCGGGCGCGCGGATCGTCACCCTCGTCGACCGGGCGACCAGCTGGCCCGGCCCGGGCGGACTGCACATGGGCGGCTTCGTCTACGGCAACCTGGTGCCGCGCGGCCCGTTCCCGCTGGCCGAACGGCTGAACTGGGTGGCGGCGGCGACCGCCGAGTACAACCCGGAGCCGTACGAGCGGCTGGCCGCGGTGCTGCGCGAGGCCGGCGAGGACGAGGACGCGCGCGAGGTGTTGCTCGCCAAGCAGCGCCGCCGCCGCGAGACCCTGCCGCCGGCCGGCAAGCTCTGGGGATACGTCCAGGACGGTGCGGTGGCCTACGGATACCGTCCGGGCCGGGCCGCGGTGTGGATGGCGGTGCTGTGGGCCGCGGGCTCGCTCGCCTTCGCGCACGCCGCCCATCCCCCCGTCACCCCCGGCCAGCATCCGCAGTGGAACCCGGCCCTGTTCGCGCTGGACCTGCTGCTGCCGGTCGTCGACCTGGGCCAGGCCGGGCAGTGGCAGCTGAGCGGCGCCTGGCAGTGGCTGGCGGCGGTGCTGGTCCTGCTGGGCTGGACCCTGGCCACGACGGTGGCGGCGGGCGCGACCCGGTTGCTGCGGCGGGGATAGACCCGGCCGCCACGGTGAGGCAAGGAGCTGTGGGGCCGCCGGGTGCTGCCGCGAGAGACATGGTTGAAGCCTTGTCTTTTTACTCGGCCTTGACCATTGGCCGTACAACTTTCCCCGGCTTGCCGCCACCCCCTGGCGCGCCCCCGACCTGCGGACTTTCAATGGTCGGCACCATGGCTCTGCTTCCCCCCTTCATCCGCCCCACCCGGATGACAAGAACCGTGAACCACCCCGTCCCCGGGCTCCCCGCCGACGACGAGGTGCTGCTCGACGCGCCCGACGAGCGGATGGGGCCGGCCCTGGTGGCCGCCGCCCAGGGCCGGTACGAGCCCGCCGCCGCGCTGCTCGCCGCCACCCGGGAGCGGGCCGGGTGGGAGGACCGCGACCGGTACGCACGGCGGCTGGCCGCGTTCGCGCGCTCCCGCGCCCCATGGCTGGACGCCTGGCGCGCCGCCGCCCCGCACGACCCGGACGCGCTGCTGGTCGCGGCCCAGCTCGCCGTGGACCGCGCCTGGCCCTCGCCGGGCCGGGCCGAGCTGCTGCGCGAGGTCAGCCCGCTGATCACGGCCGCCGCGCGCGCCGACGACCGGGATCCGGTGCCGTGGCGGGTCGCGCTGGACCACGCGCGCGGCAGCGGCGCCGGGCACACCTACTTCGAGGAGCTGTGGGAGGCCGCGGTCCGCCGGGACCCGCACCACTACGGCTGCCATGTGGCCGCCCTGCGGTACCTGGCCGCCTCCTGGCACGGCTCCCACCGCGAGTGCTTCGACTTCGCCGACCTGGCCGCCGAGGACGCCCCGGCCGACTCCCTGGTGCAGGCCCTGCCCGTGCGGGCCGCCTTCTCCTATCTGACCGACGGCTGCGGACCCGAGGTGCCGCGCGAGCGGCTGGACGCGGCGGCGGACCGGGCGATCGCGCTCTCCGTCCGGCTCCCCGCGGCCACGCCCTGGCCGGCGGAGATCCGCAACCTGCTCACCTACGTCCTGATCCGGCTCGACCGCCGCGAGGACGCCCGCGTCCAACTGCGCCTCACCGGCCCGTACGCCACGTCCTTCCCCTGGGACCGGGCCTCGGACGATCCGCTGGGGCTGTTCCTGAAACTGCGCGTCGATGTGGGCGCGGCATCGCTCGCCGGGCCGCTCCCGCACCCCCGAAAGTGAGCGCGGCGGACTGGCCCCTCCACGCGACCATTAGGCTTTTGCGCCGTGACGACCGTCCGGCTCCCCCTCTTCCCGCTGAACTCGGTGCTGTTCCCGGGGCTGGTGCTCCCGTTGAACGTGTTCGAGGAGCGCTATCGCGCCATGATGCGCGCCCTGTCGAAAACCCCCGAGGACGCACCGCGCCGGTTCGCCGTCGTGGCGATCCGCGACGGCCACGAGGTGGCGCCGAGCGCCCCCGGCATGCCCGATCCGACGGCGGTGCCCGAACGCGGGCCCACGGCCGGCTTCGGCCCCGACCCGGCCAGGGCGTTCCACGCCGTGGGCTGCGTGGCCGACGCGGCGACCGTACGGGAGCGGGCCGACGGCACCTTCGAGGTGCTGGCGACCGGCACGACGCGGGTACGCCTGTTGTCGGTGGACGCCTCCGGCCCCTACCTCACCGCGGAGCTCCAGGAGCTGACCGAGGAGCCCGGTGACGAGGCGGGCGCGCTGGCCCAGGGTGTGCTGCGGTCCTTCCGGCAGTACCAGAAGCGGCTGGCGGGCGCGCGGGAGCGGTCGCTGTCCACCGGGGCGGAGCTGCCGGACGAGCCGAGTGTGGTGTCGTACCTGGTGGCGGCGGCGATGGTGCTGGACACCCCGACGAAGCAGCGGCTGCTCCAGGCGCCCGACACTTCCTCACGGCTGCGTGACGAGCTGAAACTGCTTCGCTCGGAGACGGCGATCATCCGTAGTCTGCCCTCGTTGCCGGCGCCGGACCTGACGCGCGGCCCGACGAGCTTCAACTGAGGGAGAACAGGCCGGGATGGCGAAGAAGACCAAGAAGCAGTCCGGGGGCACCCCCGCGACGGTGGCCCTGACCGCGGCGGGCGTCGACCACACCGTCCACTCCTATGACCACGACCCGTCCCACCCCTCCTACGGCGAGGAGGCGGCCGAGGCGATGGGCGTATCGCCGGAGCGAGTGTTCAAGACGCTGGTCGCGGACGTCGACGGCTCGCTGACGGTGGCCGTGGTCCCGGTCTCGGGCTCCCTGGATCTGAAGGCCCTGGCCTCGGCCGTGGGCGGCAAGCGCGCGGCCATGGCCGATCCCGCGCTCGCGGAACGCACCACGGGCTACGTGCGCGGCGGCATCAGCCCTCTGGGCCAGCGCAAGAAACTCCGCACGGTCCTCGACGCCTCCGCCACGGCGCACCGCACCATCTGCGTCTCGGCGGGCCGCAGGGGCCTGGAGGTCGAGCTGAAGCCGGAGGACCTGGCCACGCTGACGGAGGCGGTCCTGGCCCCGATCGGCCGCGGCTGACGGCACGGCCGCGCGCACCCGCGCGCCGGAGACCTACGCCGCGACGGACTCCCCGTACCCCTCCGGATCCCGCGGACCGAACAGCGCCGTGATCCCGAGATGCACCACCAGCGCGGTCAACGGCCAGGCCAGCAGCGCGCCCTTCGCCCCGAGCTCCAACGGCGCCGAGAAGGTCACGCCCTTGCCCACGGCGCGCGCATGGGCGATCACGTCGTGCTCAGGACCGAGCCACACCCCCAGTCGCCAGGCCAGCACCGCCCCGAGCAACCCCCCGACGCACAGCGCCACCACCAGCGGCACACCCCCGCGCCGCCGCGCGAGGAAGACGGCCACCGCGCTGAGCGCCCCGAAGGCCAGCGCCAGCAGCGTGAACGTTCCGTCCACGCCGATGGCCTGCTCCCCTTCGGAGTCCTTGAGGTAGACCACCCAGTTCTTCCCGGTGACGTCCCCGACCAGCGGCACCCGCGGCGCCAGCCACAGCCACAGCAGGCCCATCAGCACCCCGCCGAGCGCCACGGCCACCGTGATCACGGCGGCCTCCCGGACTTCGGTCTTCATCCCGGGGCCGTCCTGTCCGTACTGTCCGTCCTGTCCGTACACGGTCCCCGTCGCTCCGGTCGGTCCGGTCGCCGCGGCTCCCGGGGCGGGCGGCCGCCAGGACTGCCGCTCGGCCTCGCCGGACCGGGAGGGCTGTGCGGGCCGCCCGTGCGGTGGTGGTGGTGGAGTCAACGGTGAGGTCACCCTGTCATCGTGCCAGGTGAGTCTGTCAGCCGCGTCACCGGACGGCCGCCCGGCGATACGCCCAGGTGGCCACGGCCAGCGAAACCACCCCGACCGCGGCGCACACGGCCATGTCCACACCCACGTACACCCAGTCGGGCCGGGCCGCGAAGGTGCGCGCGTACGCCTCCACGCCGTACGTCGACGGCAGCAGATCGCGGGCCAGCCGTACGATCCCCGGCATGTGGTCGGGCGGCAGCACGCCCAACAGCAGGGCCGCGGACATGCCCAGCTGACCGAGGAGGGTGGCATGCTCCTGCCGTGGCGCGAGCAGCCCGCAGGCGGCGCCCAGCCCGGAGAGCGCGGCTCCCGCGAGCGGGATCACCGCCACCAGCACCCACAGATTTCCCAGCGGCAGCCCGAACAGCAGGCAGCCGAAGACCGCGGTGATCAGCGTGCCGGGCACGGTGAAGGACGCGTACGCGGCCGCCGCGCCCAGCACCACGGCCGCCGGCGGCACCGGCAGCGTCGCGTAGTGGTCGAGCCCGCCGCTGGCCCGCAACTGGCCGAAGTACTGTGCGAGCAGGTTCAGGGCGACGTAGGCGACCACGACGATCGACGCGCCGGCCACCACGGACCGGGCCTCACCGCCGCCGCTCACCACACCCCGCATCATGATCATGATGCCGACGGACTGGAAGGTCGCCACGAACAGCAGCGGGATGCGCGCCACCCGCGCCCGGGACAGCTGTGCCCGGTACACGGCCGCCAGTGACGGCCACAGCCGCGCCCGCGGCCCGAGCTCGACGGCCGCGGCCCGGGCCGCGCCGCTGTCCCGCACGGAGGTCACGGCGTCCTGGCCGGCGGTCGCGCCGTCCTGCACGGGAGTCGGGCCGGCCGGCGCGTCGGCGGATACGACACTCACGTCGAACTGCTCCTCTTCCCTACGTCCGCCAGGGCGTAGTCCAGTGCCGCTCACGCCTTCACCAGCCCCTTCCGGGCGGCGCCGCCCAGCGCCAGGTAGACGTCCTCCAGGCTGGGCGTGGCGAGGGTGAAGTCGTCCAGCGCGGCGAAAGCCGCACCGCCGGTGACGGTGGCGACGGCGGCGCGGGCCTCCTCGGGGGCGAGCCACAGCGTCCAGCGGCGCCCGGACTCGACGGCCCGGTCCCGCAGCGCGGCGACCTCCGGCACCTCCAGGGGCGCCCGGTCCCGCCACACCAGTTCGACCCGCACCTCACCGGAGACCCGCTCCTTGAGCCCGGCCGGGGTGTCGCAGGCGATGACCCGGCCCCGGTCGAGGACGGCGACCCGGTCGAGGACGGTCTCGGCCTCGATGACGTTGTGGGTGACCAGCAGGACGGTGGTGCCGTACTCGGCGCGCCGCCGGTCCACGGCGGACCACACCGCCCGCCGGGCCACCGGGTCCATGCCGGTGGTCGGCTCGTCCAGCACGAGCAGAGGACGCTCGCCGACCAGCGCGGCGGCGAAGCAGGCGAGCCGCCGCTGGCCGCCGGAGAGCTTCTTCAGCGGGCGGCCGGCGATCGGTGCGAGGCCCAGTTCGTCGAGGACGGCGTCCCGCTCGGCCCGCGCCCGCCGGACGTCCAGGCCGCGCAGCCGCCCGGTGGTCTCGGCGGCCAGCGAGACGGTCAGCTCGTCGAGGGCGCTGGACTCCTGCCCGAGGTAGGCGAGGATCCGCGCGGCCCGCTCGGGGTGCGCCACGATGTCGTGACCGAGGATCTCGACGGTGCCGCGGTCGGGGCGCATCAGGCCGGTCAGCTGCCGTACCAGGGTGGACTTGCCGGCGCCGTTCGGGCCGAGCAGCCCGAAGATCTCGCCGCGCCGCACGTCGAGCGCGACATCGTCGGTGGCCAGGACCTCGGGCAGGCCGGGGGTGCCGCGCCGGCCGCGGGCCGCCGGGTAGGTCTTGGTCAGTCCGCGCACCGCGCACACGACGTCGTCCCCGTGCCGAAGTGCCTGTGCCGCGCGCGTACTCACAAGGGACGAGCCTACGGGGTCCGTGGGCTTTACTCGCCCTTGGGGCGACCTCTCCCGGTTCCTCCGTGCCGCCCGTACGCGGCGAACCGCCGCCGGGCCAGGGCTCAGTCGCCCACCGGGGCGTGCTCGGTGCCCGTGCGTACGTCGATCTCCCGCCAGAAGCCGGCCCGGATGGCGTACCGGTCGTGCTCGTCGATCTGGTCGTCCTTGTGCGCGAGCAGCCCGAACCGGGCGGCGTAGCGCAGCAGCTCGCCGTCGATGCGGTGCGGGACGCGCGGGTACATCGACGACAGCTTCTGCAGATGGCTCGGGTCGCCCAGCCGCTCCACCCAGCGCCGTGCGAAGACCTGCCCGACCTCGTACGGGTCGCCGCCGACGGTCGTGATGTCCTCCTCCCGGTCCGCCCACCGCTGCTCGGCCGTGGTCAGCTGGGCGAGGGTCGGCATGGAGGCGGCCTCGGGGGGCTCGGCGGCCACGCCGGAGCGGTCGACCCAGCCCTTGTCGGAGGACCAGCGCAGGGTGGCGGTGGTGGGGTGCTGGGCGGGATGGGCGCCCGGGGCGCGCAGGGCCGCGAGGTCCTTGGGGGTGGGGACGCCCTTGCCGGGCATCCGCTCCTCCGTCCCGCCCCGCGCACCCGCGGCGGCCGGGAGCGGACGATCCTCCGCGGGTCGCTCGGCGGCCCGGGACAGCGAGGACTCCGGCAGCGGCGCGGACAGGATCGCGGCGATCTCGGGCCGGGGCGCGGGCGGCGGCGCGCAGATGCCGCCGAACTCCTTGGCCTGTACGGCCTTGGTGATCCAGGTACGGTCCAGGACGCGCCGCTCGTCGGCCTCGGCGACCAGGTCCTCGGACTGGTTGTAGTCGCCGTCGGCGGCCTGTACGGCCCACAGGTGGACGGCGACGCCGTGCTCCTTGGCGGCCATCATGCCGGGCAGCAGGTCGCCGTCGCCGGTGACGAGGACCACGTCGGAGCAGGCGCGATTGCGGGCCAGTTCGGTCAGTTCGGCGTGCATCGCGGCGTCCACGCCCTTCTGCGCCCAGCGGCCGTCGCTACGGGTCAGGGCGCCCAGCCGGACGGTGACCCGGGGCATCACACGAAGCCTGCGGTGCTCGGGCTGCGGGACGCGGTCGGGGGCGCCGTCGAACCAGTAGATGCGCAGCAGGGGGCGCTCGGTGTCGGACTCGGCCTGTTCGCGCAGGCCCTGGATGAGCGCGGTGTGGTCGACGGTGATCCGGGACCGCGACGGCTCCCCGGCGAGGAGGCTCGCGGCGGCCCCCAGCAGATACCCGGCGTCCACCAGGACGATGCAGCGGTCCACGCGTTCCACCCTCTTTCCGGGGAGGTTGCTTCGGGCTTGGAGCTTGGGATGGTGCTTCGGGTTCGGTTCGGGCTTGATTCGAGTCTGCCCGACCGCGCCGGGGTTAACGGCCCGAACTCGATCTTCGGCGTGGCGTTTCCGGGACTTGGGGTCCGATGACCCTTGTTACATACGGTAATTATCCGACATGCGTTCATTGTCGGCATATGTGAATCTGGTCCCGGCCCTGGCCCCTAGATCCCCCACAGGAGGCATCACCATGGCCAAGAACCGCAAGCAGGACCGCAGCCGGCAGAAGGCGTCCGTGGCCGCGAACGGCCCGCGGGAGACGGAACACTCCATGACGGAGTCGCAGCCCGAACACCACGCCCCGCAGGTCAGTCCGACCGACATGTCCCGCAAGGGACGTCAGAAGCGCTTCGGCCACAACTGAGGCCCGGTGTCCGGGCTGTTGACCGAGCCCTGAACCCGGTGACGAACCAGAACCTGGTGACAAGAGGGAGCGCGCCCGATGGCCACGGGCACGCCCCCTCTTTTTTGTCCGGTTCTCCTTCTGGACGCTCGCCCGCGGGGGAACGCCGGTTGTCCGGCCTCAGCCCGCCAGGCAGGACGGTCCGAGGAGGACCTTCAGGTCGCCGAAGAGGGCGGGGTCGGGCTTCACCCGGTGGCGGTCCAGGCGCAGGACCGTCGTCTTGCGCGGGCCCTGGAGCTTGATCCGCACCTCGCTGTCGCCCTTGTGGTGGCTGAGGATCTCGCCGAGGCGGCTGATCATCGGCGGGGTCACCTTCAGGGCGGGGATGGTGAGGATCACCGGCGCGTTGCTGCCCGCGTTGGACAGGTCGGGAACCATCAGCTCCATGGCGACCAGCCGGGGCACGTCCTCGCGCTTGTCGAGGCGGCCCTTGACGAACACCACCGCGTCCTCGACGAGTTGGGTGGACACCAGCTGGTAGGTCGCCGGGAAGAACATGCACTCGATGGAGCCGGCCAGGTCCTCGACGGTGGCGATCGCCCAGGCGTTGCCCTGTTTGGTCATCTTGCGCTGCAGGCCGGAGATGATGCCACCGATGGTCACGACCGCGCCGTCGGCGTGCTCGCCGCCGGTCAGCTGGGCGATGCCGGCGTCGGCCTTGTCGGAGAGCACGTGCTCCAGGCCGAAGAGCGGATGGTCGGAGACGTACAGGCCGAGCATCTCCCGTTCCTGGGCGAGCAGGTAGGTCTTGTCCCACTCGTCGGTCGAGAACTCCACGTCGAGTCCGAAGCCGGGCTCGCTGCTGGTCTCCTCCCCCATCCCGCCGAAGAGGTCGAACTGGCCCTCGGCCTCCTTGCGCTTGACCGCGACCACGTTGTCGATCATCGGCTCGTACTGCGCGGTGAGACCCTTGCGGGTGTGCCCCATGGTGTCGAAGGCGCCGGCCTTGATCAGCGACTCCGTGGTGCGCTTGTTGCAGACCACGGCCTCGACCTTGTCGAGGTAGTCGGAGAAGGAGGCGTACTTCCCCTTGGACTTGCGGGTCTTGATGATCGACTCGACGACGTTGGTGCCGACGTTGCGGACGGCGGACAGGCCGAAGAGGATCACGTCGTCGCCCTGGGCGGCGAAGTTCGACTCGGACTCGTTGACGTTCGGCGGGAGCACCCGGATGCCCATGCGGCGGCACTCGTTGAGGTAGATCGCCGACTTGTCCTTGTCGTCCTTCACGGACGTCAGCAGCGCCGCCATGTACTCGGCCGGGTGGTTGGCCTTGAGGTAGGCCGTCCAGTACGAGACCAGGCCGTACGCGGCGGAGTGCGCCTTGTTGAACGCGTAGCCGGCGAACGGGACCAGCACGTCCCACAGGGCCTGGATGGCCTCGTCGCTGTAGCCGTTCTTGCGGGCGCCGGTCTGGAAGATGGTGAAGTTCTTCGCCAGCTCCTCGGGCTTCTTCTTGCCCATCACACGGCGGAGGATGTCGGCCTCGCCGAGCGAGTAGCCGGCGATGATCTGGGCGGCCTTCTGCACCTGCTCCTGGTAGACGATCAGGCCGTAGGTGACGTCCAGGACCTCCTTGAGCGGCTCCTCCAGCTCGGGGTGGATCGGCGTGATGTCCTGCTGGCCGTTCTTGCGCAGCGCGTAGTTGGTGTGGGAGTTCATGCCCATCGGGCCCGGCCGGTACAGGGCCGAGACGGCGGAGATGTCCTCGAAGTTGTCGGGCTTCATCAGACGCAGCAGGGACCGCATGGGGCCGCCGTCGAACTGGAAGACGCCGAGGGTGTCGCCGCGCTGGAGCAGGTCGAAGGTCGTGGGGTCGTCCAGCGGCAGGCTGAGGAGATCGATGTCGATCCCCTTGTTGGACTTCACCATCTTCACGGCGTCGTCCATGATCGTGAGGTTGCGCAGGCCGAGGAAGTCCATCTTCAGCAGGCCGAGCGACTCACAGCTCGGGTAGTCCCACTGTGTGATGGTCACACCGTCGGTGTGCCTGACCCAGACCGGGACGTGCTCGGTGATGGTCTCGCTGGACATGATCACGCCGGCCGCGTGCACGCCCATCTGCCGCACCAGGCCCTCCACACCGCGTGCGGTGTCGATGACCTTCTTCACGTCCGGCTCGTTCTCGTACATCCCGCGCACCTCGCCGGCCTCCGAGTACCGGGGGTGCTCGGGGTCGGTGATGCCGGACAGCGGGATGCCCTTGCCGAGGACGTCGGCGGGCATGGCCTTGGTGATGCGGTCGCCCATCGCGTACGGGTAGCCCAGCACGCGCGCGGAGTCCTTGATCGCGTTCTTGGCCTTGATGGTGCCGTAGGTGCCGATCATGGCGACCTTGTCGGCGCCGTACTTCTCGGTCACGTACCTGATCACCTCGACGCGCCGGCGCTCGTCGAAGTCGATGTCGACGTCGGGCATCGAGATGCGCTCGGGATTGAGGAACCGCTCGAAGATCAGGCCGTGCGGGATCGGATCGAGGTCGGTGATGCCCATGGCGTAGGCGACGATCGAACCGGCGGCCGAGCCACGGCCGGGGCCGACCGCGATGCCGTTGTTCTTGGCCCACATGATGAAGTCGGCGACCACGAGGAAGTAGCCGGGGAAGCCCATCGAGATGATGACGTCCATCTCGTAGTCGGCCTGCTTCTGGCGGTCCTCGGGGATGCCGCCCGGGTAGCGGCGCTCCATGCCGCGGCGGACCTCCTCCTTGAACCAGGTCACCTCGGTGTAGCCCTCGGGGATGTCGAACTTGGGCATGAGGTCGCGCTTCTCGAACATACCCGTGGTGTCGACCATCTCGGCCACCAGGAGCGTGTTGGCGCAGCCCTCCTGCCAGGCGTCCGAGGAGTCGATGGCGTACATCTCGTCCGTGGACTTCAGGTAGTAGCCGGTGCCGTCGAACTTGAAGCGGTCGGGGTCGGAGAGGTTCTTGCCGGTCTGGATGCACAGCAGGGCGTCGTGGGCACCCGCCTCGTGCGCGTAGGTGTAGTGCGAGTCGTTGGTGACCAGGGGCGGGATGCCGAGCTTCCGGCCGATCTCCAGCAGGCCCTCGCGGACCCGGCGCTCGATGTCGATGCCGTGGTCCATCAGCTCCAGGAAGTAGCGGTCCTTGCCGAAGATGTCCTGGTAGTCGGCGGCGGCCTTGAGGGCCTCCTCCTCCTGGCCGAGGCGCAGCCGGGTCTGGACCTCCCCGGAGGGGCAGCCGGTGGAAGCGACGATGCCCTCGGACCACTGCGCGATGGTCTCCTTGTCCATGCGCGGCCACTTCTGGAGCCAGCCCTCGGCGTAGGCGTCCGAGGAGAGGCGGAAGAGGTTGTGCAGGCCCGTCCTGTTCACCGCCCACATGGTCTTGTGGGTGTAGCCGCCGGAGCCGGAGACGTCGTCCCGCTTCTGGTGCGGCTGCCCCCAGAGGATCTTGCGCTTGTTGCGCCGGGACTCGGGGGCGACATACGCCTCGATGCCGATGATGGGGGTGATTCCGGCCTTCTTCGCGGAGTGGAAGAAGTCGTACGCGCCGTGGAGGTTGCCGTGGTCGGACATGGCGATGTGCGACATGCCCATCTCGTTGCACGCGTCGAACATGTCCTTCAGCCGCGCGGCACCGTCCAGCAGCGAGTACTGGGTGTGGACGTGCAAGTGCGTGAACGGCGGCTTCGACACGGCTTCGGCCTCCAAGGAGAGCTCTGGGCGACGGGCTGCGGACAGTCTGGGGGACAGCGTCGAAGTCTATGCCCCGGCGCTGACACTCGGAGCCGTCCGCCGCGTACCTTCGTGCGAGGAGAAACGCGGGCACTCCCTCACCCCGCCGGACGTTGGTGGTGAGGGAGGATCCGCGAAGGATCAGTCCATACGTCTCGTACCACCCGTACCAGGAGGCACCCAGCGATGTCGGTCCCCCAGCTCAGCGACGAGCAGCGCGGCGAGGAGATCCTCTCCGTCTTCGACACCGCCTTCGGCGAGCTCCTGGCCGCCGACCCGGCCGCGTTCCGCGTGAAGTTCCGGAAGATGGCGGCCTCGGCCTTCGCGTTCTACCGGGGCACGGCCTGCCTCTTCTATCACGACCTGGACAGCGAGACCGCCGGGTGGGGCGGCGGGAGGGGGATCAGCGGGCCGTACCTGGACGAGCGGACCTCGCGGGTGTGGATCCACGGCGACCTGCACGCGGAGAACTTCGGCACGTACATGGATTCGAACGGCCGTCTGGTCTTCAACGTCAACGACTTCGACGAGGCCTACGTCGGCCCCTTCACCTGGGACCTCAAGCGCTTCGCCGCCTCCATCGCCCTCATCGGCTACGCCAAGGCCCTGAGCGACACCCAGATCACCGAGCTGGTGACGGTCTACGCCGCCGCCTACCGGGAGCGGGTCCACGCCCTGGCCACCGGCGCCAAGAGCGACGAGGTGCCGCCCTTCACCCTGGACACCGCCCAGGGTCCGCTGCTGGACGCGCTGCGTGACGCCCGCTCGCTGACCCGGTTCGGCCTGCTGGACTCCATGACGGAGATCCGTGACTTCGAGCGCCGCTTCGCGCCGGGCGGCGGCTCCATCGAGCTGGACGCGGCCACCCGCTACAAGGTCCTCGCGGCCTTCGACGGCTACCTGGAGACGCTGCCGGACTCCTCCCTGGCCCGCCCGGACTCCTACCGCGTGAAGGACGTGGTGGGCCGCCGGGGCATCGGCATCGGCTCGGCCGGCCTGCCGTCGTACAACATCCTCCTGGAGGGCCACAGCGACGCCCTGGAGAACGATGTCGTCATCTACATCAAGCAGGCCCAGACCCCGGCCGTCTCCCGGCACGTCACGGACGCGGCGATCCGCGACTACTTCCAGCACGAGGGACACCGCACGGTGATCTCCCAGCGCGCCCTCCAGGCGCACGCCGACCCGTGGCTGGGCTGGACCGAGCTGGACGGCGCCGGGCAGCTGGTCGCCGAGGTGTCCCCGTACGCGGTCGACCTGGACTGGGGCGACATCGACGACCCGGAGGAGATCGAACAGGTCGTCGCCGACCTCGGCCGGGCCACCGCCGCCATGCACGCGGCGGCGGACGACACCTCGGGCGAGTCCCTGGTGCCGTTCTCCACCGAGCGGGCCATCGACGCGGCGATCGCGGCCGACGAGGAGGGTTTCGCACCGCTCCTGGTGGACTTCGCGCACGGCTACGGCGCCCGCGCGCGTGCCGATCACCAGATCTTCCTGGACCTGTTCCGCAACGGGCGGATTCCGGGTCTTTGACAAGAGGGCCGCTCACAGGATCCCTTTAAGGACCCTTTACCGGCCCACGTGACACACTCTTCACTCGCTATGGACATATCCGGGACCCAGCTCAGAACCGTGCGCGCGGCGCTGTTCACGGCCGTGGTCGTGATGCTCAGCACCACGTCGCACGTGCTGCTGTCCCGGGTCCCCCTGCCGTTGAACACGGTGGCCGCCGTCGCGGCCGCCGTGTTCCTGCTCGCCTACGCCCTGGCCGGCCGCGAGCGGGGCTTCGGGCGGATCGCCGCCCTGCTGATCCCGCTGGAGCTGGCCGCCGACACCGTCTTCACCACCGGCCAGCAGGTCTGCTACGGCGCCGCCGGCGGCCCGGTCGCCGGCCCGCTGCGCTCGGTCGGCTGGGACGTGCTGTGCGGCAACGACGCGGCCGTCGGCACCCCGCTGGCCCGTATGACCGGCACGGACACCGACCGGCTCGCCGCCCTGCTGGCCCACGCCGACCCGGCGACCGCCTGGCTGCTGCTCGCCGCCCACCTGGGCGTCGGCCTCCTCGCGGCCGGCTGGCTGCGCCGCGGCGAACGGGCTTTGGCCGAGCTGCTGCGGGCGGCGGCCGCGACCACGTTCCGGCCGCTGCGGATGGCCGTCGCCGCGGTCACGGTCCGGCGGACCCGCGGCCTTCGCCGGCCGGCCCGCACCGCGCCCCACGGCAGCGCGCCGCGCACCCGCCTCCTCGTGTACTCCCTGGGACGGCGCGGACCGCCGTGCTCCCCCTGCCCCGCCCTCGTCCTCGTCTGAGCGACGGCCGGGCGGCGCACGCCGGGCACGAGCAGTCCCCCTTCCGCATCCCGCGCGGCACAGTCGCGCGTCCCACAGGAGAACACCACCATGAGCAAGCGGAACAGCCAGCAGGCGAAGACGGCGGCCCGCGAGCGGCTGCGCGCCGAGCGCGAGCGCCAGGCCAAGCGCGCCAAGGTCAGGCGGCAGATCATCGTCGCCTGCTCGGTCGTCGCCGTGCTGGCGGCGGCCGGCGGCATCGGCTACGCGGTCGTCCAGGCCAACAAGCCCGGTCACTGGGACGCCATGAAGGACGAGAAGGTCGTCGCCCCGGCCAACACCACGGGCAAGGACGGCACCACCGTCGTCATCGGCAAGGACACCGCCAAGAAGACCCTCAAGGTCTACGAGGACCCGCGCTGCCCGGTCTGCGCGCAGTTCGAGCAGACCGCCGGATCGACCCTGAAGAAGGACATCGACGACGGCAAGTTCAAAATGCAGTTCGTCGGGGGCACCTTCCTCGACGGCGACGCGCTCGGCCAGGGCACGATCGGCTCACGGGGCGAGGGTTCAAAGAACGCCATGAGCGCCCTGGGCGCCGCACTCGATGTCAGCCCCGAGGCCTTCCTCGAGTACAAGACCGCGATGTACTCGGCGAAGTGGCACCCGGAGGAGACCACCGACAAGTTCAAGGACGACGACTACCTGATCAAGATAGCGAACACCGTTCCGGCGCTGAAGAACAACGCCAAGTTCCAGACGGCGGTCAAGAACGGCACGTACGACGCCTGGGCGCTGGCGATGTCGAAGACCTGGGACACCAACAAGGACGGCGTCAAGGGCACCCCGAGCTTCGTGATGGACGGCAAGATCCTCACCGTCCCCGGCTCGGACAACCCGCCGATGACGGTGGAGCAGTTCAACAGCGTGGTGGACACGGCGCTCAAGGCCTGACGCACCGTCGGACACCGGCCGCCGTGTGAGGGGTGGGCGAACTTCCGGAGTTCGCCCACCCTTTCGTGTACCGATCAGTAACCTGATCGGTCGTGACCAGTCGACGCAGATTCTCCGAGACATCCAAGGGTCTCAACTCCCTTTCGCCCCGCCGCCGTACGGTCGTCAAGGCCGCGGCGGCGACGGCTGTCCTGGCCGGACCGCTCGCCGCCGCGCTTCCCGCGCAGGCCGCCGCGGACGCACCGGCCTTCCTGCACGGCGTCGCCTCCGGTGACCCGCTGCCCGACGGAATCCTGCTGTGGACCCGGGTGACCCCCACCGCCGAGGCGGTGCCGGGCTCCGGGCTCGGCCCGGACACCGAGGTGAGCTGGGTGGTGGCCCGGGACAAGGCGTTCAAGGACGTCGTCGCCAAGGGATCCACCACCGCCATGGCCGCCTCCGACCACACCGTCAAGGCGGACATCCGGGGCCTCGCACCGGCCACCGACTACTGGTTCCGCTTCTCGGCCGGCGACGCCGACTCCCCCGTGGCCCGCACCCGCACCGCCCCCGCCCACGACGCCGCCGTGAGCAACCTGCGCCTGGGCGTGGTCTCCTGCGCCAACTGGGAGGCCGGCTACTTCGCCGCCTACCGCCATCTCGCGGCCCGCGGCGACCTGGACGCCTGGCTGCACCTCGGCGACTACATCTACGAGTACGAGTCGGGCGAGTACACCGCACGCGGCACGGTCGTCCGGCCGCACGTCCCGGCCCACGAGATCATCACCCTCGCCGACTACCGCACCCGGCACGCCCGGTACAAGACCGACCCCGACCTCCAGGACCTCCACCACAAGGCGCCCGTCATCGCCATCTGGGACGACCACGAGTTCGCCGACAACGCCTGGTCGGGCGGCGCGGTCAACCACACCGAGGGCGCCGAGGGCACCTGGGCCGCCCGCCAGGCCGCTGCCAAGCAGGCCTACTTCGAGTGGATGCCGGTGCGTCCGGCCATCGAGGGCACCACCTACCGGCGGCTGCGCTTCGGGAGGCTGGCCGACCTCTCGCTGCTGGACCTGCGCTCCTTCCGCTCCCAGCAGGCGTCCACCGCCAGCGGTTCGGTCGACGACCCGGACCGCACGATCACCGGACGCGCCCAACTCGACTGGCTCAAGGCCGGCCTGAAGGCGTCCGACACCACCTGGCGGCTGGTCGGCAACTCGGTGATGATCTCCCCGTTCGTCGTCGGCTCGCTCTCCGCGGCCCTGCTGAAGCCGCTGGCGAAGCTGCTCGGGCTGCCGCAGGAGGGCCTCGCCCTCGACACCGACCAGTGGGACGGCTACACCGACGACCGCCGGGAGCTGCTGGCCCACCTTCGTTCCCACGCCATCCGCAACACCGTCTTCCTGACCGGTGACATCCACATGGCGTGGGCCAACGACGTGCCGGTGGACGCCGGTACGTACCCGCTGTCGCCGTCGGCCGCCACGGAGTTCGTGGTCACCTCGATGACCTCCGACAACCTCGACGACATCGTCAAGCTCCCCGAGGGCACGGCCTCGGCCGTCGCCGCTCCCGTGATCCGCGCCGCCAACCGGCACGTCCACTGGGTCGACACCGACCGGCACGGCTATGGCGTCCTGGACCTCACCGCCGAGCGGGCGCAGATGGACTACTACGTCCTCTCCGACCGCACCAGAGCGAACGCGACCTCCGCCTGGACGCGTTCGTACCGCACGCGCAGTGGCACGCAGAGGGTCGAGCGGACGTACGACCCGGTCTGAGGAGCCTTCCGGCCGGGGCCGGGCTCAGAGGGACTCGAGGAAGCCGAGCGCCACCCGCCAGGTGGCCTCGGCGGCCTCCGCGTCGTGGTCCGGCAGCTCCGGGTCGGTGTAGAGGTGGCCGGCCCCGGCGTAGCGGTAGACCTCCACGTCGGCGCCCGCCTTGCGCATCTGGAGGTACCAGGCGCTCAGCCAGTCGTCCGTCTCGAACGGGTCCGGCTCGGCGACGTGGAGCTGCACCGGCAGCTCGTCCACCCGCGCGTTCGGCGCCACGTCCGACGTGCCGTGCAGAAGCAGCAGCCCGCGTGCTTTGTCGTCGCCCAGCGCGAGGGTCTGGGCGATGGAGGCGCCCAGCGAGAACCCGGCGTAGACCAGGCCCCGCTCCGAGTAGGGCGCGGCGGCCAGCACGGCCCGCCTGAGCAGCTCGTCCTTGCCGATGCCGTCCTTGAAGGCCATGCCCTCCTCGACCGTGTCGAACGTACGGCCCTCGAAGAGATCCGGCGTCCACACCTCGTGTCCGGCCGCACGCAGCCGGTCCGCGGCCTGACGCACCGCGGGTCTGAGGCCATGGGTCGAGTGGAAGAGCATGATGTTCATGAGCCCATGGTGCCAGCCGGGCGCCGGCGCGACACATGTCACAGGTTCGGGCCCGGCCGCCGCCGGTTACTTCCCAGAGCATGGAGAACGTACTCCGGCCGCTGACCGTGGTCGGTGGCTCCGTCGTCCTCACCCTGGTGATCGGCTGGGCCACCGACCTTCTGCTGCGCGAGGCCGACGGACGACATCACGAGACACCCCTGTGGGGCCTGTTGCGCCGGGCCCGGGTGCCCTATCAGCTCGTGCTGTGCAGCGCGCTGCTCAGGGGCTCCTACGACCAGGCCGAACTGCTTCAGGAGCACCGGGTCGGTGTGGGACGGACGCTGACCCTGGTGCTGATCGGGTCGGCGGCCTGGCTGACCATCCGGATCGCGGCGGCGGTCGTCGAGACCTCCTACTCGCGCTACGCCAGTGCCCGTGCGCACCGCGACCCGGCCCGGGTGCGCCGGGTGCGCACCCAGGTCGAGCTGATCATGCGGGTGGTCTCGGCGATCGTCATCGTCGTCGCGGCGGCCTCCATGCTGCTGACCTTCCCGGCGATGCGGGCGGCCGGTGCCTCGCTGCTGGCCTCCGCCGGCGTCCTCGGCATCGTCGCCGGTGTCGCCGCGCAGTCCACGCTGAGCAACCTGTTCGCCGGGCTGCAGATCGCCTTCGGCGACATGGTGCGCATCGGCGACACCGTGGTCGTGGGCGGCGAGTGGGGCACGGTCGAGGAGATCACGCTGACCTTTCTGACGGTACGGACCTGGGACGAGCGCCGGATCACGATGCCCGTGTCGTACTTCACGTCCAACCCGTTCGAGAACTGGTCCCGCGGCACCCCGCAGATGACCGGCACGGTCTTCTGGCACCTCGACCACTCCGTGCCGCTGGAGGCGATGCGGGAGAAGCTGCGCGACATCCTGCGCGCCTGCCCGGCCTGGGACGGCCGCGCCTGCAACCTGCACATCACGGACACGACACCGACCACCGTGGAGGTCCGGGCCCTGGTGACGGCCAAGGACGCCGACGACATCTGGACCGTGCGGGTAGCGGTGCGCGAGGAGATGGTCCGCTGGCTGCGCGAGGAGCACCCGTACGCCTTGCCGCGCGTCACCACGGCCCAGGCGGTGCCGCCGCACCAGCGCATCGCCCGTCCGGTCAGTGACCGCGCTCCGCACCGCCGTTGACCTGGACGATCTGGGAGGTGATGTGACCGGCGGCCGGGGAGGCCAGCCAGTGCAGGGTGGCGGCGACGTCGCCCGGGGTGCCGGGTCGCCGGGTGGAGGTCTCCGCGATGAGCCGCTCGCGGCGGGCCTCGTCCATCGCGTCGCCGAAGAAGTCGGTGTCCTCGACGTATCCGGGGGCGACCGCGTTCACCGTGATCCCGCGCGGGCCCAACTGACGTGCCAGGTCGTGGAGGTAGGGGTGCAGGGCGGCCTTGGAGGCGGCGTAGGCGCCGCTGCCGGAGCCGCGGTAGGCGGCGATGGAGCTCAGGAACAGCACACGCCCGCCCGGTAGGGCCAGGTGGTCCTTCAGGGCCTCGGTGAGCAGCACGGCGGTCAGGGTGTTGATCCGGAAGTTGACCAGCCAGTTGTCGGCGACGAGCTCGAGCGGATCCTCCCGCTCCACGTGGGGCTCCAGCCTGCCGGACCCTCCGGCACTGTGGATCAGCACGTCCACGGCGCTCAGTTCGTCAGCCGCGAACCGGGCGGCCCGCCGCGCCCCGTCCACGTCGCTGAGGTCGGCGGCGCAGACCAGCGCCCCGGGCACCGCCGCCTTGCGCAGCGCCTCCTCCCGCCGCCCGAGCAGCAGGACCTGGTCCCCGTGGGCCGCGAACACCTGCGCCGTGGCCAGCCCGATCCCCGTACCGCCACCGCTGATCACCACATTGCGAGTCATGGCACGAGCCTAAGGACTGTCCCGCAATCCGCGGTGGATCAGCGCGCGTCGCGCGCCCGCCGGGGGTCGCGGGACAGCCCTGAGGCCCGCGGGAACGGGCCGCGAGGCAACGCGGGGACGCGGCGGCCGGAGTTCACCGCAGGCTGCGCACGTCGAGGTGGCGCAGCACCCGGTCGACGATCTCCGGGTCGGCGCCGGGCTCGCTGCGCGCGGCCAGCACCTCGTGGCGTGCCGCGCTGAGCATCTCGCCCTGGATCCGCCGCAGCCGCTTGAGCCGCCGCACCCGGGCCTCCCGGCGCTCCTCGTCCCCGATCTGCGGGTTGATCCGCAGCCCGATCTCGAAGGCCCGTCGCTGCATCAGCTCGGACAGCTCGTCCGGCAGGTCCTCGACCGACTCGATCTCGCGCAGCCGCCGCTTGGCCGCCTTGGCCGCCCGCACGGCCAGCTCCCGCTCGAACGCCTGCTCCCGCTCGGTGTCCGCCTGCACCCCGAGCCGCTTGACCAGCCACGGCAGGGTCAGCCCCTGGACCACCAGCGTCGCCATGATCACGCCGAAGGCGATGAACACGATCTCGTTCCGGTGGGGGAAGGGGGCGCCGCTGTCCGTCTTCAGCGGGATGGCCAGCGCCAACGCCACCGAGGCCACGCCCCGCATCCCCGACCACCACATGACGACGGTCTCCCGCCAGCTGGTCGGAATGTCCTCGTCGGTGTCGCGCCGGGCGTGCAGGCGCAGGGTCAGCCAGGTCGCCGGCAGCAGGTACAGCAGCCGGACGAACACCACCACGCCCACCACCGCCGCCGCCCAGCCGAGCAGCTCGCTCCAGTGGCTGGCGGCGGTCCGGATGGCGTGGTGCAGCTCCAGGCCGACCAGCCCGAAGGCCACCCCGGTGACGAGCGTGTCGACCACGTCCCAGACCGTGTGCCCGGCCAGCCGGGTCATCACGTCGTCGGCGTCGGCGGCGTACTCGGCCAGGAACAGCGCGGTGGTGAGCACGGCGAGGACGCCGGAGCCGTGCAGTTCCTCGGCCAGGACGTAGGACGCGTAGGGCACCAGCAGTGTCAGCCCGATCTGGAGGGTCGCGTCCCCCAGCAGTCCCAGCAGCTTGTTCGCCCCCCAGCCGAGCGCCACGCCGACGGCCACCGCGACCACCGCGGACAGCACCAGGTCGAGACCGGCCCGCCAGGCCGAGAACTCCCCGCTGACGGCGGCGGCGATCGCCACGTGGTACAACACGATGGCCGTGACATCGTTGAACAGCCCCTCGCCCTCCAGGATCGACACCAGCCGGCGCGGCAGACCGAGCTGCCCGGCGACGGCGGTCGCCGCGACCGGGTCGGGCGGTGCGACGAGCGCGCCGAGCGCCACGGCCGCGGCGAGCGGCAGCCCGGGCACGATGGTGTGGGCGACGGCGGCGACACAGACGGTGGTGACGAACACCAGCGCCACGGCCAGCAGGAAGATCGGCCGCCGGTTCGCCGAGAACTGCCGCCAGGAGGTGCGCCGCACCGCGGCGTAGAGCAGCGGCGGCAACAGGGCGGGCAGGATCAGCTCGGGCGGGATGTCGACGTTGGGCACGAACTCCAGGACCGCGAGGACGATCCCGAGGAGTGTCATCAGCACCGGCGCGGGCAGCCCGAACCGCTCCCCGACCGGGACGCTGATCACGGCCCCGAGCAACACGATGAACAGCAGGGCCAACTGGTCCACGCTCAGCGCTCCGGAGGGTCGGACGTGCACACGGCAGGGGTCAAGCCTGCCATGTCATCCGCCCCGCCGTCCCCTTCGGCCACCGGGGCCTACAGGGCGCGCCGCATCGCCCGGTGCGGTATGCCGGCGTCCGGGAACTCCGGGCCGTACGCCTCGTACCCGAGCCGCTCGTAGAAGCCCAGGGCGTGGGTCTGCGCGTGCAGGTCCACCGCCGTGAGGCCGCGCGCGCGTGCCGCGTCCTCGATGGCGCGCACCAGGGCGGCGCCGACGCCCAGCCCGCGGGCCTCGGGCAGGACGGCGAGCCGTCCCAGGGAGCCCACGGAGAGATCCCCGCCGGTCTTCGCCGCCGCGACCTCGCCGTACAGCAGCCGCCCGGTGCCCAGCGGCACGCCGTCCTCGCGGACCGCCAGCACATGCACGGCGACCGCGTCGTAGGCGTCGTACTCGATGGTCTCGTCGACGCCCTGCTCCCGGACGAAGACCTCCTTGCGCACCGCGAAGCAGGCCTCGCGGTCGGCGGGGTCCTCGGCAGGGCGGGTCGTGTACGGGGTGCCGCCCGACAGTGTGCTCATGCGTAGGTCTCCTCGTGGACCCGGTCCAGGGCCTTCTGAAGGTCTTCGGGGTAGTCGCTGGTGAACTCCACCCACCGGCCGTCGCCGGGGTGCTCGAACCCGAGCCGCACGGCGTGCAGCCACTGCCGGGTCAGCTTCAGCCGCTTGGCGAGGGTGGGGTCGGCGCCGTAGGTGAGGTCGCCGACGCAGGGGTGGCGGTGGGCGGCCATGTGGACGCGGATCTGGTGCGTGCGCCCGGTCTCCAGCTTCACGTCCAGCAGGGAGGCCGCGCGGAAGGCCTCGATCAGGTCGTAGTGGGTGACGGACGGCTTGCCGTCGGCCGTGACCGCCCACTTGTAGTCGTGGTTCGGGTGCCGGCCGATGGGCGCGTCGATGGTGCCGCTGGTCGGGTCGGGGTGGCCCTGGACGAGGGTGTGGTAGCGCTTGTCGACCGTGCGCTCCTTGAACTGGCGCTTGAGCGACGTGTACGCGTACTCGGACTTGGCGACCACCATCAGGCCGGAGGTGCCGACGTCGAGGCGGTGCACGATGCCCTGGCGCTCGGCGGCGCCGGAGGTCGAGATGCGGTAGCCGGCGGCGGCCAGTCCGCCGATGACCGTCGGCCCGGTCCAGCCGGGGCTGGGGTGCGCGGCGACGCCGACCGGCTTGACGACCACCACCACGTCCTCGTCGTCGTGCACGATCTCCATGCCCTCGACCGGTTCGGCGACGACCTGCACGGGGGCGGGTGCCTGCGGCATCTCGACCTCCAGCCAGGCCCCGCCGCGCACCCGCTCGGACTTGCCGACCGCCGTGCCGTCGACCAGCACCTTGCCCGCGGCGGCCAGCTCGGCCGCCTTCGTACGGGAGAAGCCGAACATGCGGGAGATGGCGGCGTCGACGCGCTCGCCCTCCAGGCCGTCGGGTACGGGCAGGGTACGGATCTCGGGAAGCGTGCTCACCCGTCGAGTATGCCGGACGAGCCCGACACCCCGGACGGGAGCCTGTGGACGACCGGGTCGCTCAGTCCCTGTGGACGGTGCCGTCCGGGTCCAGGCCGCGGAAGGAGAGCAGCACGATCAGGATGCCTCCGCAGACGATCGCGGAGTCGGCGAGGTTGAAGACGGCGAAGTGCTTCGGGGCGATGAAGTCGACGACCGCGCCCTCGAAGAGACCGGGCGCGCGGAAGATCCGGTCGGTGAGGTTGCCGAGCGCTCCGCCGAGCAGCAGGCCGAGGGCGATCGCCCAGGGCAGGCTGTAGAGCTTGCGGGCGAGGCGGGTGATCACCACGATCACGGCGGCGGCGATCACCGTGAAGATCACCGTGTAGGCCTCGCCGAAGCTGAAGGCGGCACCCGGGTTGCGGTAGGCCTCCAGTTGCAGCCAGCCCCCGAGGATCCTCACCGGCGCGTGGTTCTCCAGCCTGGCGACCACGATCACCTTGCTGATCAGGTCGAGGGCGTACGCGAAGGCCGCGACGGAGAACAGCACGGCGATCCGGCGCCCGCGCCGGGGCCGCTCGGCCGCGGCGGGGGCCGCGTCGTCCGCGCGGGGCTCGCCCGCGCGGGAGGACGTCCCGGCGACGCCGGGGGCCGCGTCGGCCGGCCCCGCAGGCTGCGCGGGGCTCTTCGCCGCCGTGGAGTCGGCCGCCGTGGAGTCGGCGCGCGCGTCCTCGGCGCCGGACCGACGGCCCGGTGCCGTGTTCCCGCCTGGCCCGTCCTGCCCGGGCCGTGCCGCATCCGGTGTGTCCGGCGTACCGATGATGCGCTCCGCCTCTGCCACGTGAGTCCTTCGACCTAGGTACCTGACTGAGGACGAGAGTACGGCACGTCCCGTACCCGGTTCAGTACCGGCGTTCCTGCTTCTGCTTGCACTCCACGCACAGGGTGGCGCGTGGAAAGGCCTGCATGCGGGCCTTGCCGATCGGGTTGCCGCAGTTCTCGCACAGACCGTAGGTGCCCGCGTCCAGCCGGTCCAGGGCGCGCTCGGTCTGGACGAGCATCTCGCGCGCGTTGGCGGCGAGCGCCATCTCGTGCTCGCGCGTGATGTTCTTGGCCCCGGTGTCCGCCTGGTCGTCGCCCGCGCCGTCGCCCGAGTCCCGCATCAGCCCCGCGAGGGACGTTTCGGACGAGCTGATCTCGGTGCGCAGCCGCTCCATCTCGGACTCCAGCTCGGCGCGGGCCTCCGCCACCTCCTCAGCGGTCCAGGGGTCCTCGCCGGGACGCACCGCGAGGTCGGCCGGGTCCACCGCCGCGACGGCGTGTGCCTTGGGGACGGCGGTCGTGGCCGCCGCGGCCGTACCAGGAGTCTTCTTCGCAACCACCGTCGTGGCTCCCGTCTGCTTCGCGGCCCGAGCCGCGCCCGCCTTCTTGCCCGTGCTCTTCCTGCCCGCGCCGGCGCCGTCCTCACCCCGCGCGGGGGTGCCGGCGGCGTCCTTCGCCGCCGTTTCGGGTGCCGTCGCCTCGGAGTCCGGCTGCCGCGCGGAGGTCCCGGGGGCCTTCTTGCCGCCGGTGGTCCGCGCGCGCGTGCCGCGGTGCGGGGTGTCCTGCGCGTGGGTCTCCTGCGCTCCGGGCTCGTCCGCCGCCCCCTCCGCGAGGGGTTCCGCGGCGGGCTTCGCTGCGGGTTTCGTGGTCTTCGGCTTCGTCCTCGTCGTCCTCGTGTTCGTCTTCGCGGCCGTGGACGCGGCGTGGGTGCTCGGCATCCCGTTCACGTCCTTGACCGCGCCGACGGAGGCGCCCGAATCCCGCGACCTGCCGGACGCCGACTGCTCGGCGGTCTTCTTCGCCACCATGGCCGCGGCCCCTTCACATATTGTGATCTTGCTCGCGAATCGTGCTGGGACGATAAATCGACTCGAGTCCCGCGGCAACGGGGCACGCCGCCCGATTCGCCCGCCTCGCGCGTACCGCTCGGCCGGCATGCATGCGTTGTGCCCAGCTCTTCGCCGGGTAATCCGACCAACCGCAGGTCCTGCGATCCCGAGGCGGCGCACCTGGCCGTTCGGGTCACCGAGCGCACCCTGGTCGGCCCCGCGCGCCGCGCGTCCCGCCCGCCCGGCGTGACCCCCTGCCCGGCCCCGCGCCACCCGCGGACCGCTCACCGCCTCCGCGCCGCCTCGCGCGCGAAAACCGGTCGGCCACTGTCCCCGGGGCGCCGTACACTGGGCGGAGCGAGAAGCGTGGATGGGGACGAGTAGCGGCGTACGCAGCCCAGAGCGACCCGGGGACGGTGTGAGCCCGGGGGCGAGCACGACGTGAAGATCACCCCGGAGCCGCCGGAAGAACGCCCCAGCGAGACCGCGAGGGCCAGTAGAACCGGCATCGCGAGCCCAATGAGGGGGCTCGCCGGAGCGTACGGCGCACCGGGGAGCCAAGGAGGGTGGTACCGCGGGAGCGCGCCGCACACGGCGTGGAAGCACGATGCTCTCGTCCCTCCGACGGAAGGCAGTACGTCCGCCGGAGGAAGATCGATGACGCAGTACCGCCAGGTGCCCGCCCAGGTCGACCTGCCCGCGCTCGAGCACGCCGTGCTCGACTTCTGGCGCGAGCAGAAGATCTTTGCCAAGAGCCTGGAGCAGTCCGAGGGCCGCCCCGAATGGGTGTTCTACGAGGGCCCGCCCACCGCCAACGGCATGCCGGGCGCCCACCACATCGAGGCGCGCGTCTTCAAGGACGTCTTTCCCCGCTTCCGCACCATGCGCGGCCACCACGTGGCCCGCAAGGCCGGCTGGGACTGCCACGGCCTCCCCGTGGAGCTGGCGGTGGAGAAGGAGCTGGGCTTCTCCGGCAAGCAGGACATCGAGGCGTACGGCATCGCCGAGTTCAACGCCAAGTGCCGTGAGTCCGTGACCCGGCACACCGACGCCTTCGCCGAGCTGACGACCCGCATGGGCTACTGGGTCGACCTCGACGACGCCTACCGCACCATGGACCCCGAGTACATGGAGTCCGTCTGGTGGTCGCTGAAGGAGATCTTCGGCAAGGGGCTCCTCGTCCAGGACCACCGGGTCGCCCCCTGGTGCCCGCGCTGTGGCACCGGGCTCTCCGACCACGAGCTGGCGCAGGGCTACGAGACGGTCGTCGACCCGTCCGTCTACGTCCGGTTCCCGCTCACCTCGGGCCCGCTGGCCGGCGAGGCCGCACTGCTGGTGTGGACGACGACCCCTTGGACCCTGGTGTCCAACACGGCGGTCGCCGCGCACCCGGAGGTGACCTACGTCGTCGCCACGAACGGCGAGGAGAAGCTCGTCGTCGCCGAGCCGCTCGTGGGCAGCGCGCTGGGCGAGGGCTGGGAGAGCACCGGGCAGACCTTCACCGGCGCCGAGATGGAACGCTGGACGTACCAGCGCCCGTTCGAGCTGGTCGAGTTCTCCGAGCCGGCGCACTTCGTGGTGAACGCCGAGTACGTGACGACCGAGGACGGTACGGGTCTGGTCCACCAGTCCCCGGCCTTCGGTGAGGACGACCTCAGGGTCTGCCGCGCCTACGGTCTGCCGGTGGTCAACCCGGTCCGCCCGGACGGCACCTTCGAGGAGGACGTGCCGCTGGTCGGCGGCGTGTTCTTCAAGAAGGCCGACGAGAAGCTCACCGAGGACCTCCAGCAGCGCGGCCTGCTCTTCAAGCACCTCCCGTACGAGCACAGCTACCCGCACTGCTGGCGCTGCCACACCGCGCTGCTGTACTACGCCCAGCCGTCCTGGTACATCCGCACCACGGCGATCAAGGACCGGCTGCTGGAGGAGAACGAGAAGACCAACTGGTTTCCGGAGACCGTCAAGCACGGCCGGTACGGGGACTGGCTGAACAACAACATCGACTGGGCCCTGTCCCGCAACCGCTACTGGGGCACGCCGCTGCCGATCTGGCGCTGCGAGGACGACCATCTCACCTGCGTCGGCTCCCTCGCGGAGCTGTCCCGGCTGACCGGCACCGACCAGTCGGGCCTGGACCCGCACCGGCCGTTCATCGACGAGGTCACCTTCGCCTGCCCGCACGAGGGCTGCGGCAGCACGGCGACGCGCGTGCCGGAGGTCATCGACGCCTGGTACGACTCGGGTTCGATGCCGTTCGCGCAGTGGGGCTACCCGTACAAGAACAAGGAACTGTTCGAGAGCCGCTACCCGGCGCAGTTCATCTCCGAGGCCATCGACCAGACCCGCGGCTGGTTCTACACGCTGATGGCGATCGGCACGCTGGTGTTCGACAAGTCGTCGTACGAGAACGTCGTGTGCCTGGGCCACATCCTCGCCGAGGACGGCCGCAAGATGTCCAAGCACCTGGGCAACATCCTGCAGCCGATCCCGCTCATGGACCAGCACGGCGCGGACGCGGTCCGCTGGTTCATGGCGGCCGGCGGCTCCCCGTGGGCGGCCCGCCGGGTCGGCCACGGCACCATCCAGGAAGTCGTCCGCAAGACGCTCCTGACGTACTGGAACACGGTCGCCTTCCAGGCGCTGTACGCCCGTACCTCGAACTGGGCGCCGTCCGCCGCCGACCCGGCCCCGGCCGACCGCCCGCTCCTGGACCGCTGGCTGCTCAGCGAGCTGCACGCGCTGACCGACCAGGTCACGCAGGCACTGGAGGCGTACGACACCCAACGCGCCGGCAAGCTGCTGTCCGCGTTCGTCGACGACCTGTCCAACTGGTACGTGCGCCGCTCGCGCCGCCGCTTCTGGCAGGGCGACAAGGCGGCGCTGCGCACGCTGCACGAGGTCGTCGAGACGGTGACGAAGCTCATGGCGCCGATCACGCCGTTCATCACCGAGCGGGTCTGGCAGGACCTGATCGTGCCGGTCACCCCGGGCGCCCCGGAGTCCGTCCACCTGTCCTCCTGGCCGGAGGCGGACCTGACCGCCATCGACCCGGAGCTGTCGCGGCAGATGGTGCTGGTGCGCCGGCTCGTGGAACTGGGCCGGGCCACCCGCGCGGAGTCGGGCGTCAAGACCCGTCAGCCGCTGCGCCGGGCGCTGGTCGCCGCCGTCGGCTTCGACTCTCTGGACCGGGAGCTGCACGCGCAGATCACCGAGGAGCTGAATGTCTCCTCGCTGGCATCGCTCAGCGAGGTCGGCGGATCGCTGGTCGACACCACGGCGAAGGCCAACTTCCGGGCGCTGGGCAAGCGGTTCGGCAAGCGGGTGCAGGACGTGGCCAAGGCGATCGCCGGGGCCGACGCGGCGGCGCTGTCGCTGGCGCTGCGGGAGGGTACGGCGTCGGTGGAGGTCGACGGTGAGACGGTCACGCTCGCGCCGGACGAGGTGATCATCACCGAGACTCCGCGTGAGGGCTGGTCGGTGGCGTCGGACGCGGGTGCGACGGTGGCGCTGGACCTGGAGATCACGGAGGAGCTGCGCCGGGCGGGCCTGGCCCGGGACGCGATCCGGCTGATCCAGGAGGCCCGCAAGAACAGTGGGCTGGACGTGGCGGACCGGATCGCGCTGCGGTGGGTGTCCACGGACCCGGCGGTGATCTCGGCGCTGTCCGAGCACGCGGGGCTCATCGCGGAGGAGGTGCTCGCGACGGACTTCGCGCAGGGCGAGGCGGACGACACCTACGGTGCCGAGTTCACCGACGAGGGGCTGTCGCTGACGTTCCGTCTGCGCAAGGCGTGAGCCCCGGCGGGGCGGGCGCCCGAGGGTGCCCGCCCCGCCGCCCCTTCACATCACCGGAGGCTTGGACCCGAACCTTTCGCGCGGTTCTCCGCGCCCCTGGAAAAGCCGAACGGCCCCGGAGGTGAAAACCTCCGGGGCCGTTCTCGCAGGCTGCCGATGCCTTGTCTCAGGAACCCTTCAGGGGGTCCTCAGTTGTCGTCCTCGTCGATGAGGAAGCCGCGCATCGGGGACGGGGCCTGGCCCATGGGGGACGGGCCCTGCGGTCGTACCGGTGCCATCGGCTGGGTCATCGCCGGGGACATCTGCTGCTGGCCGCCGTAGGACGGGCCGGACGGGCTGGGCGAGCCGCCCATCGTCTGGTTGCCGCCGTAGGACGGGGCGCTCGCGCCGGCCGGGGCCATGGAGGGCGCCGGGGACGGCGGGAGGGAGGCCGTCGCGGGGGTGCGCGGCGGGGCCAGGGAGTCGTCGGCCTGGGTCTCCAGCTGGCGCAGCTGGGACTCGAGGTACGACTTCAGGCGCGTACGGTACTCGCGTTCGAAGCCGCGCAGGTCCTCGACCTTGCGCTCCAGCGTCGCGCGGGCGGACTCCAGGGAGCCCATCGCGACACGGTGCTTCTCCTGTGCGTCCCGCTCCAGCGCGTCGGCCTTGGCGCGGGCGTCGCGCTCGAGGCCCTCGGCACGCGAACGCGCCTCGCCGACGATCTTGTTGGCCTCGGAACGGGCCTCGGCGATCGCCTGGTCGGCGGTCTGCTGGGCCAGCGACAGGACGCGCGCGGCGCTGTCGCCACCGGGACCCTGACCCATCGGGCCGGGACCACCCATGGGACCGGGGCCGCCCATCGGGCCCGGACCCATCTGGCCCTGCATCGGACCCTGACCCATCGGACCAGGACCCTGGCCCATGGGGCCGGGACCCTGCGGGCCCTGTCCGCCGGGGCCGGCGGGCAGCTGCGGGGCACCGCTCGGCAGCTGGGGCGGGCCACCCATGGGGCCGCCCATCTGCTGCTGCGGCGGGCCCGATATCCCGGCGGGCACCGGAGCCCCGGGACCTCGCATGCCCTGCTGAGGCATCCCACCCTGCTGAGGCATCCCGCCCTGCTGAGGCATCCCACCCTGCTGAGGCATGCCGCCCTGCTGGTGCTGCGGCTGGTCCTGCTGCTCCGGGGGCTTGCGCATGTTCTGCTGGTTCTGGGCGGCGGCACGGGTGGCCGCGGCCAGCTTGGCGCGCAGGTCCTCGTTCTCACGGAGCAGACGGGTCAGCTCGGCCTCGACCTCGTCGAGGAAGGCATCGACCTCGTCCTCGTCATAGCCTTCTCGGAGGCGGACGGTCGTGAACTGCTTGTTCCGCACGTCCTCGGGGGTCAACGGCATCTCTTCACCTCAACGTAGTCATCGGCAGTCGGCAAGACCGTATCGTCCACTGTCACGTCGCCAGGTTTCCCACGATGGCGATCAGGACGTAGACGATGATCATCAGTACGAAGAAGGACAGGTCGAGCGCCACGCCCCCGAGACGCAGCGGCGGGATGAACCGCCGCAGAAGCTTCAGCGGTGGATCGGTGACAGTGTAGGTGGCCTCAAGAACGACCACCATCGCCTTGCCGGGTTGCCACGAGCGGGCGAACTGGAACACATAGTCCATGACCAGCCGGAAGATGAGCACGATGAGGAACACCATCAGCGCGATGTAGAGAACCTCCATGGCCACGCCCATGATCGGTGCTTCCCTCTCCCCTGTTCCGTGCCTGTCGTCCGGTCCGTGTCTCAGCTCTGGTTGAAGAACCCGCCCTCTGCGATGCGGGCCTTGTCCTCCGCCGTGACATCGACGTTAGCAGGCGACAACAGAAACACCTTCTGCGTCACCCGCTCGATGCTGCCGTGAAGACCAAACACCAAACCGGCCGCAAAGTCGACAAGTCGCTTCGCATCTGTGTCATCCATCTCAGTGAGATTCATGATCACCGGGGTGCCCTCACGGAAGTGTTCCCCGATGGTACGGGCCTCGTTGTAGGTCCGCGGGTGCAGCGTGGTGATCCGGTACGGCTCACGTTCGGACACGACCTTGGGCATGATCACCGGTGCGTTCTTCTCCAGGCTTGCGCGTTCTTGTGTGATGGACGCCACGGGCGCGATACGCGCCGGACGCCCTGATTCCGCCGGAAGCGAAGTGGAATGGGACACGGGTTCGCGGGGTGCCGGAGGCTGCACCACGCGTACCGGTTCGTCCCTTTGCGACTGATGTGTCCCAAGTGACTGATGCGACGGTTCGTGCCGTCGACGGTCCCGCTCCGGCTCTGGGTCCAGTTCGGGCTCGAACTCGTCATCGGGGTCGAAGCCCCGGCCGTCGTACCCATCGTCCTCCACGAGGCCGAGGTAGACCGCCATCTTGCGCATCGCGCCGGCCATGCTCTGAGTCCTCCGCTCTGTGGTGGATCCGCTGACGACCGCCAAGTCCCCGCGATCCACGAGGTCGTTGCGCCTTCTTCGGCGGTATTGACCATATTTTCTGCTGTGGTCCGACTTCCTGGCGACGTTACCCGAGCCTGGGGCGGACTCCGAGTACCGCAGTGCCGACGCGTACGTGTGTCGCCCCGGCGGCCACGGCCTGTTCGAGGTCCGCGCTCATCCCTGCCGAGACCATGGTGGCAGTCGGATGGCTCCCGCGCAGGGACGTCGACAAATCCATGAGCCGTTCGAACGCCGCGCGTTGACGCCCGGCGTACTCGCCGGTCAGCGGCGCGACCGTCATCAGCCCGTCGAGCCGGAGCCCCTCGGAACGGGCGACGAGGTCGGCCAACTCTTCGATTCCGCCGGGGCCCACGCCACCCCGCTCCCCCCGTCCGCTCTCTCCGGCGTCCAGGGCGACCTGGATCAGGCACCCCACCTCGCGCCCGGCCCGCACGGCCTCCTTCGACAGCGCGGTGACGAGCCGGGAGCGGTCGACGGACTGCACGACATCCGCATAACCCACCACGGATCGCACCTTGTTGGTCTGCAATTGACCGACAAAGTGCCAACTGAGGGGCAGATCCGCACATTCGGCGGCCTTGGGCGCCGCCTCCTGGTCACGGTTCTCGGCGACGTGCCGCACACCGAGTTCCGACAGGATCCGCACATCCGCGGCCGGGTAGGTCTTGGTGACGACGATGAGGGTCACCTCCTGACGCGCACGCCCCGCGGCCGCGCAGGCGGCGGCGATGCGCTCCTCGACCCTCGCCAGATTTCCGGCGATTTCTTCCCTACGGTCCGTCATGCCCCATCAGTCCAGCCAGACATAGCCCGCGAGCCGGCCGGTGGTGCGGTCGCGGCGGTACGAGAAGTGGTCCTTCGACTCCCGCGTGCACACCGGCGACTGCTCCCGGTCGTGCACCCCGAGGCGTTCGAGCTGCGCGTGCACCCCGGCGCTCACGTCGAGGGCCGGCGTGCCCCAACTCGTCTCGGCGTACGCCGCCGGTTCGACGGCCGACACCTCGGCGCGCATCGCCTCCGGCACCTCGTAGCACCGGCCGCACACCGCGGGTCCGGTGCGGGCGACGATCCGGCCCGGTTCGGCACCGAGTTCGACCATGGCGCGCACGGCGGCGGGAACCACCCCGGCCACCATGCCGGGCCGTCCGGCGTGGGCCGCGGCGGCGATCCCCGCGACGGGGTCGGCGAGCAGCACGGGGGTGCAGTCGGCGGTGAGCACGGCGAGGGCGAGCCCGCGCCGGCGGGTGACGACCGCGTCGACGGACGGGATGTCGGCCGCCGTTCCCCAGGGTTCGTCCACCACGGCCACGTCCGTCCCGTGCACCTGGTTCATCCAGACCACCCGGGCGGGGTCGAGGCCGAGACACGCGGCCGCGCGGTCGCGGTTGGTGCGTACGGCGCCGGGGTCGTCACCGACCGCGCCGCCGAGGTTGAGCTCCTCGTACGGAACGGCGCTCACCCCACCCCACCGGTCGGTGAAGGCGAAGTGCGCGCCGTTCACGGTGTCGCGCTGTCCTATCACTTGAGGAAGTCCGGTACGTCCAGTTCCTCGGCCGCGCTGTCCGAGTAGCTCCGCGGCGCCGGGGGGACCGGCGGTGAGACCGGGAGTTCGTTGACCGGCTCCGGGGTCGCCGACTCCGGATCCTCCTTCGGGGTCACACTGCCCAGCGAGCCGAAGGTGGGGCGGCTCTCGGACTGCCGTACCGGGGCGGGCTCCTCGCGGCGCGGCGCGGGGGGTGTCGCACCGAGGACGTTGTCCCGGCGGGCCGGGGGCTGGCCGCCGTCGAAGCCGGCCGCGATCACGGTGACCCGGACCTCGTCGCCCAGGGCGTCGTCGATGACCGCGCCGAAGATGATGTTGGCCTCGGGGTGGGCGGCCTCGCTGACCAGCTGGGCCGCCTCGTTGATCTCGAACAGGCCGAGGTCGGACCCGCCGGAGATGGACAGCAGCACGCCACGGGCGCCGTCGATGGAGGCTTCCAGCAGCGGCGAGGAGATCGCCATCTCGGCCGCGGCCACCGCGCGGTCGTCGCCGCGGGCCGAGCCGATGCCCATGAGGGCCGAACCGGCCTCGGACATGACGGACTTGACGTCGGCGAAGTCGAGGTTGATCAGGCCGGGCGTGGTGATGAGGTCGGTGATGCCCTGGACGCCGGAGAGGAGGACCTGGTCGGCCGACTTGAAGGCGTCCAGGACCGAGACCTGGCGGTCCGAGATGGACAGCAGCCGGTCGTTGGGGATGACGATGAGGGTGTCGACCTCTTCGCGGAGTTCGGCGATGCCGTCCTCGGCCTGGTTGGCCCGGCGCCGTCCCTCGAAGGTGAACGGGCGGGTGACCACGCCGATGGTGAGGGCGCCCAGCGAACGCGCGATGTTGGCCACGACCGGCGCGCCGCCGGTGCCGGTGCCGCCGCCTTCACCGGCCGTCACGAAGACCATGTCGGCCCCCTTGAGGACCTCCTCGATCTCCTCGCGGTGGTCCTCGGCGGCCTTGCGGCCGACGGCCGGGTTGGCTCCGGCGCCGAGTCCGCGGGTGAGTTCGCGGCCGACGTCGAGCTTGACGTCGGCGTCGCTCATCAACAGCGCCTGTGCGTCGGTGTTGATGGCGATGAACTCGACGCCCTTGAGACCGACCTCGATCATCCGGTTGATGGCATTGACACCACCGCCGCCGACACCGATGACTTTGATGACTGCGAGGTAGTTCTGCGGTGCTGCCACGTCGAAGGCCTCTCGCCTCGAGTTACGTGTCGCCGAATCGCCGAAGCACTGCTGCCTCGCGGTCCGACGACTGATGCCGAATGGGACGGTCCGTAGTGCCGACCCGAACCCTAACCCTGAAGTTTAGGGTTACCAGTGTGTCTGTTCCCTGAAGTCTTCTGAACAGGACACTAAGTCGACAAGTGGCGCCCGTTCAACGAACACGCCGAACCTCCCGTTTTTCTTTTCACCCTATGTGATCAGGCATAGCGCTGCCCAACCAGGGTGCTGACCTGCCCGGAAGCCCGTCAACTCCCCGACGACGCGGGAGCGGTGGGGACGCTGACGTCGAAGTGCCGCGCGTCGGGGGCCGCTTTCATCAGCGCGGTGAGCGTCCGGGCCTTCTCGGCGCCGCTCTCCGCGCTGCCCCAGGAGACGGTGCGGCCACCGCTCAACTCCAGCGAGATGTCGTCGTAGGTACGGACCTTGACGGCCCGGGTCTCGCGGGCGACGGCCGCCGGGATGCTTCCCGCGACGGCGACCGCCTCGCGCACCAGCCGGCTCTCGCCGAAGCGCCGCAGGCTCGCCGCCGCCGAGCCGTCGCGGGAAAGCGACAATTCCAGGACGGGCACGCCTTTCGGCGCCTGCGAAACCGTGGCGAACCGGACACCGCCACGGTCCACTTCAATGAACTTTCCGCCCTTTTCCTCCACCATGACCGCCCTGCGCTCGACCACTTTCAGGTCGATTCCGTGAGGCCATGAACGAACGACGTCAACCGCGTCAATTCGGGGCAATTGACGACGCAACCGGGCGGCGATCGCGTCGGTGTCGACGGAAACGAGCGGCCGCCCCGCCGGGACCGCGGCGGCGGCGCGCACCTGGGCCGGCGTCAACACCCGTGTCCCGGAGACGGACACCCGCTCCACCCGTGTCCACGCGGAGCCGTACAGGAGCCAGAGGGAGCCGCCGGCGAGGAGCAGCAGCGCCAGCGCCAGGACCACGACCGTACGAAGGCGCGGCGGCCTGAGCCGACGCGCCAGGGGCGGGCCGGACGACTCCTGCTGGCGTTCACCGCGCTCGGCGGTCGTCGGTCCGGCCACGCTTTCAAGCCCCTTCGGTCATATGGTCCTAACGGCGCGAGGCGATCGCCTCGTACACCATGCCGACGAGCAGCTCGTCGGCGTCCCGGCGGCCGAACTCCCCGGCGGCACGGGACATCTGGTACAGCCGGTGCGGATCGGCCAGCACGGGCAGGACGTTGTGCTGCACCCACTCCGGAGTGAGTTCCGCGTCGTCGACCAGGAGTCCCCCACCGGCCTTCACCACCGGCTGGGCGTTCAGCCGCTGTTCGCCGTTGCCGATGGGCAGCGGGACGTAGGCGGCCGGGAGCCCGACGGCGGAGAGTTCGGCGACGGTCATCGCGCCGGCGCGGCAGAGCATCATGTCGGCCGCGGCGTACGCGAGGTCCATCCGGTCCAGGTAACTTACCGGGATGTAGGGGGGCATCCCCGGCATCTGGTGCACCTGCGGCAGTTCGTTCTTCGGGCCGACCGCGTGCAGGATCTGGATGCCCGCCTGCTGGAGCCAGGGCGCGACCTGCTGGACCACCTCGTTCAGCCGGCGGGCGCCCTGGGAGCCGCCGGAGACCAACAGTGTGGGCAGGTTGGGGTCCAGGCCGAACGCGGCGCGCGCCTGGGGGCGTACCGCGGCCCGGTCCAGGGTGGCGATGGCTCGGCGCAGCGGGATGCCGATGTAGCGGGCGTTCCTCAGCTTGCTGTCCGGGGTGGAGACGGCGACCTGGGCGGCGTAGCGCGAGCCGATCTTGTTGGCCAGGCCGGGGCGGGCGTTCGCCTCGTGGACCACGATGGGCACGCCGAGCCGCTTGGCTGCGAGGTAGCCGGGCAGGGCGACGTAGCCGCCGAAGCCGACCACGGCGTCGGCCTTGGTGCGCTCCAGGATCTGCTCGGCCGCCTTGATCGTGCCGCGCAGCCGGCCCGGTACGGTGATCAGTTCCGGGGTGGGCTTGCGCGGCAGCGGCACCGCCGGGATCAGCCCGAGTTCGTAACCGCGCTCGGGGACGAGCCGGGTCTCCAGGCCGCGTTCCGTGCCCAGGGCCGTGATTCCCACGGTCGGGTCCTGCCTGCGCAGGGCGTCCGCGAGGGCGAGCGCGGGCTCGATGTGGCCCGCGGTACCTCCGCCGGCGAGTACGACATGCACCGAAATTCACCGCTCTCCGGACGGACGCGCCGCCGAGGCACGCCGTCGCATCGTGTTCCATCTCCGAGGCCCCTGGCCGGACCCTTGATCCGATCCTGCACCGGATGCCCGGCCCGAGCCACGGCCCGAGCCCCCGCCGGGCTCCCGGCCGGAGCCACGTCCGGGTTTCCGGCCGGCACTCCGATCGGGCTTCCGGCCGGACTTCCGGCCGGCCGCGGAGCCTCCCGCCCGCTTTCTACCAAAGCGAGGCTGCCGCATGGCAAGCGCCGCCCGCGCAGCGGGTTCGTCCCGCGCGAAGGCGATCAGCAGCCCGATGGCGAACATGGTCGGCAGCAGGGCGGATCCCCCGTAGGAGAACAGCGGGAGGGGGACACCGGCGATCGGCAGCAGACCGAGCACCGCACCGATGTTGATCACCGCCTGAGCGGTGATCCAGGTGGTCACTCCTCCCGCGGCGTACCTGACGAAGGGGTCCTCCGTGCGTCCGGCCACGCGGATGCCCGCATAGCCTAGAGCCGCGAACAGGGCGAGTACCGACAGCGTCCCCGCCAGGCCCAGTTCCTCACCGGTGACGGCGAAGATGAAGTCGGTGTGAGCTTCGGGGAGTTGCCCCCATTTCTCCACACTCGCACCGAGGCCGGATCCGAAGAGTCCGCCGGAGGCGAGGGCGTAGATGCCGTGCACCGCCTGCCAGCACTTGGTGACGTCGCCGGACCCCACACAGGCGAACCGGTCCAGGCGGTTGGGGCTGGTCTTGATGAGGACCAGGCCGATCAGGGCGGCGACCGACAGGACCCCGACGAAGAGCCGGGTGGGCGCGCCCGCGAGCCACAGCAGGCCGAACAGGATGGCGGTGAGGATGATGGCGGTGCCCATGTCGCCGCCCAGCATGATCAGCCCGAGCAGCATGAAGGCGACCGGGACGAGCGGCACCAGCATGTGCTTCCACTGGGTCAGCAGCCGCTTGTCCTGCTTGCGCGCGATCAGGTCGGCGCCCCACAGCACCAGCGCCAGCTTGCCGATCTCGCTGGGCTGGATCTGGAAGGAGCCGCCCAGCGCGATCCAGTTCTGGTTGCCGTTGACCGACAGCCCTATCCCGGGCACCTGCACCAGCACCATCAGGAACACCGCGCCCGCCAGGATCGGATAGGCCAGGGCCCGGTGCAGCTTCACCGGCATCCGGGCGGCGGCCAGCAGCAGCCCACCGCCGATCGCGGCCGCCAGCAGCTGCTTGCGGAAGAAGTACGACCCCGGCAGCGACATCTGCAACGCGGTGATCTGGGACGCCGAATAGACCATCACCAGACCCAGCACGGTGATCAGCGAGCTGCCGCCGAGGATCACGTAGTACGCGGTGAGCGGGCGGTCCCAGGCCTTGCGGGCGCGCGTGACGAGGCGGCGTACGGGGTTGTCGGGCGCGCTCCGGCCGGCGGCGGGCCGTGCGCCGGCCCTCCGCACGGGGGGCCGCCCGGTGCGGCTGCCGGGGCTAGCGGCCATCTCCACCTCCGCGGTACGTCGGCCGCACAGGTCGAGGGCCTGGGCAGGCACAGGCACTGACTCGGCTCGCGGGTCCCACGCGTCCCTCCCGAGGTCGCCCGGCGGCGGGGGCGGCCGGGGTCAGCCGGCGCCGAGTTCGCGAACGGCCTCCGCGAACGCGTCACCACGCTTGTTGTAGTTGGTGAACATGTCCATGGACGCGCAGGCCGGGGCCAGCAGTACCGTGTCGCCGGGCCGAGCGAGCCGCCGCGCTTCCTGGACAGCCTGGAGCATCGCCCCAGTGTCGGTCCGGTCGAGGTCGACGACGGGGACTTCGGGGGCGTGTCGCACGAGGGCATCACGGATCAGGGCGCGATCGGCGCCGATGAGCACGGCACCGCGCAGCCGCGGCGCCGACTTCGCGACCAGTTCGTCGAAGGTCGCGCCCTTCGCCAGACCGCCCGCAATCCATACGATCGACTCATATGCCGCCAACGACGCCTCGGCCGCGTGGGTGTTGGTGGCCTTGGAGTCGTCGACGTAGGCCACGCCGTCCACGTCCGCCACGTGCGCGATGCGGTGGGCGTCCGGGGTGAAGGACCGCAGTCCGTCCCGGACGGCCGTCGCGGGCACCCCGTAGGCACGCGCGAGGGCCGCCGCGGCAAGGGCGTTGGCGATGTTGTGCGGGGCGGCCGGGGTGATGTCCGAGACCTCGGCGAGTTCCTGGGCGTTGCGCTGC
The DNA here is from genome assembly GCF_053589015.1 of Streptomyces sp. NPDC003393. Lineage (NCBI taxonomy): Bacteria > Bacillati > Actinomycetota > Actinomycetes > Kitasatosporales > Streptomycetaceae > Streptomyces > Streptomyces sp. NPDC003393. Next base: position 243,082 of record NZ_JBSFRB010000006.1, read on the forward strand.
CGGTCCTCGACGAAGGCGCGGTCGACCAGGATGCCGTCCACGACGCCGAGTTGGGACGGACCCGGGGTGCCCAGCGTGAACCCGATCGCCCGGCAGCCCTCTTCGACATCCGCCTCGCGCACGAGGTCCTCGGTGGCCTTGTCGGCCGCGTTGTAGACGCAGGCCACACGGTTGCCCTCGTAGACGCGGCCCTTGTCGGCGGCGTAGGCCTCCATGGAGCCGTGCCAGTCGAGGTGGTCCGGGGCGAGGTTGAGCACCGCGGCGGAGTGGGCGCGCAGGGACGGCGCCCAGTGCAGTTGGTAGCTGGAGAGTTCGACGGCGAGCACGTCGTACGTCTCCTCGCCGAGCACGGCGTCCAGCAGCGAGACGCCGATGTTGCCGACGGCCGCGGTGCGCAGCCCGGCCGCCTTCAGGATCGACGCCAGCATCTGGACGGTCGTGGTCTTGCCGTTGGTGCCCGTCACGCACAGCCAGGGGGCGGCGTCGGGGCCGCGCAGCCGCCAGGCCAGCTCGACGTCGCCCCAGACCGGCACGCCCGCCTTGTCCGCGGCCTCGAACAGCGGCTTGCCGGGCTTCCAGCCGGGCGCGGTGACGATCAGCTCGGTGCCCTCGGGCAGGGTGTCGCCGTCACCCAGGCGCACGGTGACGCCGAGCGCCCCGAGTTCGGCGGCCTGGGCCCGGGCCCGGTCGTCGTCACCGTCGTTGACGACGGTGACGTGCGCGCCGAGGCCGTGCAGCACCTTGGCCGCCGGGACGCCGGAGACACCGAGTCCCGCGACGGTGACGTGCTTGCCCTGGAACTCAGAAGGCACCGATGAGGTCACTTGTCCGCTGCCCATCCCGCGTAGAAGAGGCCGAGTCCGACGATGACACAGATGCCCTGAATGATCCAGAAACGGACCACGACGAGCACTTCGGACCAGCCCTTGAGTTCGAAGTGGTGCTGGAGCGGCGCCATCCGGAAGACGCGCCTGCCGGTGAGCCGGAAGGAGCCGACCTGGATGACCACCGACATGGTGATCAGCACGAACAGGCCGCCCAGCAGCGCGATCAGCAGCTCGGTGCGCGAGCAGATCGCGAGACCGGCGAGCACGCCGCCGAGCGCGAGCGAGCCGGTGTCGCCCATGAAGATCTTGGCCGGCGAGGTGTTCCACCACAGGAAGCCCAGGCAGGCGCCCATCAGCGCGGAGGCCACGACCGCGAGGTCGAGCGGATCGCGCACCTCGTAGCAGGCGCCCGGGTTGGTCAGCGTCACGGCGTTGGCGCAGGACTCCTGGTACTGCCAGACGCCGATGAAGGTGTAGGCGCCGAAGACCAGGACGGAGGCGCCGGTGGCCAGACCGTCCAGACCGTCGGTGAGGTTCACGCCGTTCGACATCGCCAGAATCATGAACAGCGCCCAGACCACGAACAGCACCGGGCCGATCGTCCAGCCGAAGTCGGTGATGAACGACAGCTTGGTGGAGGCCGGGGTGTTGCCGCGGTTGTCGGAGAACTGCAGCGACAGCACCGCGAAGGCGATACCGACGATCAGCTGGCCGGCCATCTTCGCCTTGGCGCGCAGGCCCAGCGAACGACGCTTGACGATCTTGATGTAGTCGTCGAGGAAGCCGACCATGCCCATGCCCACCATCAGGCCGAGCACCAGCAGGCCCGAGTACGTCGGGGGCTTGCCGGTGATCACCTTGGACAGGAAGTAGGCGGCGACCGTGGCCAGGATGAACGCGATGCCGCCCATGGTCGGCGTACCGCGCTTGCTGGCGTGCTCGCGCGGTCCGTCGTCGCGGATGTACTGACCGTAGCCCTTGCGGGCCAAAAGCTTGATCAGCAGGGGGGTGCCGATCAGGGTCAGGAAGAGGCCGATGACGCCCGCGAAGAGGATCTGGTTCATCATCGGGCGGCGACCTCACCCTCGGTCCCGGCCTGGAGGAGCGCCTCGGCGATGCCCTCCAGACCGACCGAACGGGACGCCTTCACGAGCACCACGTCCCCCGGGCGCAACTCGCTGCGCAACAGGTCGACCGCCGCCTGTGCGTCGGACACGTGCACCGACTCCTCACCCCACGAACCCTCGTTGTATGCGCCCAGTTGCAGCCAGGACGCTTCCCTGCCCCCGACCGCGACGAGCTTGCTGACGTTGAGCCGGACGGCGAGCCGCCCGACCGCGTCGTGCTCGGCGAGCGCCTCGTCCCCGAGCTCGGCCATCTTGCCGAGCACCGCCCAGGTCCGCCGTCCGCGGCCCATGGCCACCAGCGCGCGCAGGGCGGCCCGCATGGACTCGGGGTTGGCGTTGTAGGCGTCGTTGACGATGGTCACGCCGTCCGGGCGCTCGGTGACCTCCATGCGCCAGCGGGAGAGGGAGCCCGCCTCGGAGAGCGCGGTGGCGATCTCTTCCGCGGACATGCCCAGCTCATGGGCGACGGCGGCCGCGGCGAGCGCGTTCGACACGTGGTGCTCACCGTACAGGCGCATGGTCACATCGGCTGCACCGGAGGGTGTGTGAAGCCTGAAAGCGGGCTGTCCGCTGTCCGTGAGTCTCACGTTCTCGGCACGTACGTCCGCTTCGTCGGACTCTCCGAAAAGCACCACCTTCGCCTTCGTACGGGAGGCCATGGCCTTCACCAGCGGGTCGTCGGCGTTGAGGATCGCGGCGCCGCCCTCCTCGGCCGGGGGCAGGCTCTCCACCAGCTCGCCCTTCGCCTGGGCGATCTGCTCCCGGCCGCCGAACTCGCCGATGTGGGCGGAGCCGACGTTGAGCACGACACCGACCTTCGGCGGGGTCAGCTCGGTGAGGTAGCGGATGTGGCCGATGCCGCGGGCGCCCATCTCCAGCACGAGGAACCTGGTCTCCTCCGTGGCGCTCAGGGCGGTCAGCGGCAACCCGATCTCGTTGTTGAGCGAGCCGGGGGTGAACACGGTCGGCGCCTGGCGCCGGAGCACCTGGGCGATCAGGTCCTTGGTGCTGGTCTTGCCGGCGGAGCCGGTCAGTGCCACGAGGGTCGCGCCGAGCCGGCGTACGACATGGCGGGCGAGGGCGCCCAGAGCGCTCTGGACGTCGTCGACGACGATCGCGGGCACGCCGACGGGGCGGGAGCCCAGCACGGCGACCGCGCCCGCCTCGACGACGTCCTGCGCGAAGTCGTGGCCGTCCACCCGCTCACCGGTGAAGGCGACGAAGAGGCTGCCGGGGACCGCCTCCCGGGAGTCCCGGACGACGGGTCCGGTGACCTGGGCGGACGGATCCGGTATGTCGTGCGTCTGCCCGCCGACGACTGCTGCGATCTCGGCGAGGGAGAGGGCGATCACAAGTTCATCCCCTGGGTCTTCTGGATTTTCATCCCTGGGTCTTCCGGATTGCTTCGTGCAGCACCTGGCGGTCGTCGAACGGACGGACCACCCCGGCGATGTCCTGGCCCTGCTCGTGGCCCTTGCCCGCCACCAGCACGGTGTCCCCGGCCTGCGCACGGCCCACGGCGGCGGCGATCGCGGCGGCCCGGTCCTCGAACAGGAGCACCTCGCCGCGCTCGTGCGCGGGCACCGAGGCGGCGCCCTGGAGCATGGTGGCGAGGATCGCGAGCGGATCCTCGGAGCGGGGGTTGTCGGAGGTCAGCACGGCGGTGTCGGCGAGCCGGGCGGCGGCGGCGCCCATCGGGGCGCGCTTGGTGCGGTCGCGGTCCCCGCCGCAGCCGAGCACCACGTGCAGCCGCCCCTCGGTGACCTTGCGCAGCGCCTTGAGGACCGACTCGACGGCGTCCGTCTTGTGTGCGTAGTCGACGACCGCGAGGTACGGCTGCCCGGCGTCGACGCGCTCCAGCCGGCCGGGCACGCCCGGCACGGCGGCCACGCCGTCGGCGGCGGCCTGCGGGTCGAGGCCGGCCGTGGCCAGGGCGACGACGGCGGCGAGGGTGTTGGCCACGTTGAACGGGCCGGCCAGCGGCGACCTGGCGGCGATCCGCTGCCCCTGAGGGCCGATCACGGTGAACGTGGAGTCCAGCGGGCCGACCCGGACGTCCTCGGCGCGCCAGTCGGCGTCGGGGTCGCCCTCGGCGGAGAAGGTGACCACCGGGACGGTGGCCTCCTTGACCAGGCGGCGGCCGTACTCGTCGTCGTGATTGATCACCCCGAGTCTGCTGCGCCGCGGTGTGAACAGCTGCGCCTTGGCCCGGAAGTAGTCCTCCATGTCGGAGTGGAACTCCATGTGCTCCGGGCTGAGGTTGGTGAAGACGGCGATGTCGAAGACGCAGCCGTCCACCCGGCCGAGCACCAGGGCGTGGCTGGACACCTCCATGGCGACCGCCTCGACACCGCGCTCGCGCATGACCGCGAACAGGGCCTGGAGGTCGGTGGCCTCGGGGGTGGTGCGCTCGGACTTGATGCGCTCCTCGCCGATGCGCATCTCCACCGTGCCGATCAGCCCGGTGGACCTCGCGGTCTTCAGGCCTCCCTCGACGAGGTAGGCGGTGGTGGTCTTGCCGGAGGTGCCCGTGATGCCGATCTGGAGCAGGTCGCGGCCGGGGTGACCGTAGATCGTGGCGGCCAGCTCGCCCATCCGCCCGCGCGGGTCGTCGACCACGAGGACCGGCAGCCCGGTCGCGGCCGCGCGCTCGGCGCCGGACGGGTCGGTGAGCACGGCGAGCGCGCCGAGGCTCGCCGCCTGGGCGACGAAGTCGGCGCCGTGGGCACGGGCTCCGGGCAGCGCGGCGTACAGGTCGCCGGGGCGCACGGCACGCGAGTCGTGGGTGATGCCCGTGACCTCGGCGACGCCGTCCGGCTGCTCGGCACCCAGCTGATCGGCGAGCTCCGCGAGGGGTGTGGCGGAGACCTGAGCCGGTCGCGGCGGTCCCGGGTATGTCACGGAAGCGCCCTTCTGGGTGGTTTGGGACTGATCAGGGTGTGGCACGGCCGTGAGCGTACCGGGCGCAGCGGCCTGCGGGCGAAGTGAGGGCCGGGGCGGGTGGTGGTTCCCGGGATCCGGGGTGATCGTTGTCACGGGCTGTGTCCTGGTGGTTCTGTTCCGGTGGGACGGGGCTTGCGGGTCGAGCTGGGGTGCGGGTCCCGCGCGTCGTGCGGGGCCTGCGGGCCTTGCGGGTCCTGCGGGTAGGACGGGGCCTGCGGGTCGTGCGGGTCGCGGGTCGTGCGGGGCCGCAAGGATCCCACGGGGAGGCCGTCCGGGTCCCGCGCGGAGGCGTGGTGCCCGGACGGGACGCTCAGACTCGGGCGGGTGTCACGGCTTGAAATCGACGGGCAGGTTCGCGGGCCGTGCCCCGGTCGGCGGGACCTGGAGCGTCTTCAGGGCGAACGCCATGACCTGCTTGTAGATCGGGCCGCAGATCTCGCCGCCGAAGTAGCTGCCCTTGGTGGCGTTCTGGATCGCGCAGTAGACGGTGACGCGGGGCTTGTCGGCGGGCGCGAAACCGGCGAAGGAGGAGGTGTACCCGTGGTATCTGCCGGTGGCCGGATCCACGCGGTTGGCGGTGCCCGTCTTGCCCGCCACGCGATAGCCGGGAATGCGCGCCTTCAGTCCGGTGCCCTGCTCGTCGTCCACGACGGACTCCAGCATCTGGGCGAGTTGCCTGGCCGTCTTCGCGCTCACCACCCGGCTCTTCGCGGGCTTGGGGGCGGGCGTGAAGCGGCCTTCGGCGTCCCTGGTGCCGCGCACCAGGGACGGCTCGATCCGGACCCCTCCGTTGGCGATCGTCGAATAGATGGACGCGGCCTGCAGGGCGTTGATGGAGAAGCCCTGACCGAAGGGGATCGTGAACTGCTGCGAGGTGGACCATTTGTCGGCCGGGGCGAGGATGCCCTTGGTCTCGCCGGGGAAGTCGATGCCGGTGTAGCTGCCGATGCCGAACTTGCGCAGGTACGAGTAGAGCACCTTGTTGGCTTCGGGCTGCGTCCGGCCGAGCTGGCCGGTGGCCAGGATGGTGCCGATGTTGCTCGACTTGGCGAGCACGCCGTTGAGCGTGAGGTACCAGGTGCCGTGGTCGACGTCGTCCTGGAACAGCCGGTCGCCGCGGTGCAGCCGGTTGGGCACGACGACGTGGGTGAGCGGCGTGGCCGCGTGCTCCTCCAGTACGGCGGCCATCGACATGACCTTGGCGGTGGAGCCGGGCTCGTAGGCGTCCTGGACCGCGGCGTTGCCCAGCGCGTCCGGGTCGGCGTGGGCCAGGTCGTTGGGGTCGAAGCCCGGGGAGTTGGCCATGGCGAGGATCTCGCCGGTCCGGGTGTCCTGCACGATGACGTAACCGCGGTCCGCCTGGGACTCGCGCACCTGCTCGGTGATGGCGTGCTGGGCGGCCCACTGGATGTCCCGGTCGATGGTGAGCTCGACGTCGGCCCCGGGTGCCGCGGGTGTCTCGTCGGAGCCCGCGGTGGGTACCTCCCGGCCGCCGGACTGGGCGTAGCGGACCTTGCCGGGCTTGCCGGACAGCTGCTGGTCCAGCTGCTGCTCGATGCCGCCGCCGCCCTTGCCGTCGGCGTTGACCCAGCCCAGTATCCCGGCGGCCAGGTCGCCGCCCGGGTACACGCGCTTGCTGCTGGCCGAGGAGAAGACGCCGGTGAGGACGTTGACGGTGGTCCCGTCGGCCCGGCCCTTCTTGGTGAGCGCGGCCTTCAGGTCCTTGATCTGCTTCCAGACCTGCGGGGTCTGCCGCCGGGCGAGCAGCACGTACCGGGTGTTGTGCGTCCTGAGTTTCCTGGCGAGCTGCGCCTGGTCCTGGCCGAGGATCGGGGCGAGCAGCGCGGCGGCCCGTTCGGGGCCGTCGCCGATCTTCAGTTGCTCGCGCGTGAACATGGTGGGGTCGGCCGTGATGTCCTCGGCGTCCACGCTGGTCGCCAGGGCCACGCCGTTGCGGTCGGTGATGCCGCCCCGTTCGGCGGCGATGGTGTGGACGACGTAGCGGTTCTCGTCGGCCTTGGCGGCGTAGGCGCTCGCGTCGACGGCCTGCACCTGGAGCAGCCGGAGGACGAAGACGAGCATCACCAGGGTCAGCGTGACGGCGACCATGCGCAGCCGCGGCCGGGGGCTGCCCAGGCGCAGGACGCGCACGGGCGGGGGCCGCCGGGTGGCGTTCGGACGGCGGGCCGGGCGGCTGCCGGCGCCGGGGCGCGGGCGGCCGCTGCCGCCGCCCGACCGGGCGGGCCGGGCGGGGCCGGGCACTCGGCGGCGCGGCGGGCGCCTTTCTCCAGAAGCGTCTGGCACTTCCGTCACCTGCCCTGGGTCGGGGTCGTGGCGGGCTGGGGGGAGGTCGGGACGGCCGGGCCGGAGACCGCGGCGCCCGGCGACGGCGTGGGCGACGGCATGCTCTGCCCGGCGGCCGGGGTGAGGCCGTCCGTGGGGGACGGTGCGGACGGTGCGGTGGGGAGTGCCTCGGGGGGCACGACGAAGACCGGCTCGTCCTGGAGGGAGGACTGTTCGGCGGGGGCGGCCGAGGGGACGCCCTTCACGGTGCCGCCCGGCCCGAGGAAGGCGGGGTCGCCGCCGGGCACCATGCCGAGTTCGCGGGCGCGGCGCTGAAGGGCGTCGGGGGCGGAGTAGGAGTCGATGTCCCGTTGCAGGGCCTGTTCCTCATCGGTGAGGTTCTTGGTGTCCCTCTGGAGGTCGTCCAGCTGGAACGCGCCTTCGCTGAGCGCGGAGTTCAGCACCAGGAGCCCGATGAGGCCGCCGCCCAGGAGCAGTACGACAAGGAGGACGAAGGGCGTGCGGGCGGCCTGTCGGCCGCCCTCCGGGAAGAGCCCCGCCAGTCGGGCGGCGCGGCCCCTCAGATCGGGTTTCCTGCTCAACTGTCCCCCTTCGCATGCCGCACGCCCCTCATTCGATGGACTCCCTGATGCGCTCGGCCCCGCGCAGCCGGGCCGGTGCCGCCCGCCGGTTCTCGGCGATCTCTTCCTCGGTGGGAAGTTCGGCACCGCGCGTGAGCAGCTTGAGCCGGGGCTGGTACCGCTCGGGGACGACGGGCAGGCCGGGCGGCGCGGTGGAGGCGGCGCCGGCCGCGAACACGTGCTTGACCAGACGGTCTTCGAGCGAGTGGTACGACAGTACGGCGATCCGGCCGCCCACGGAGAGCGCCGCCACCGCGGCCGGGATCGCCCGCTCCAGCACGGCGAGTTCGCCGTTGACCTCGATGCGCAGCGCCTGGAAGGTGCGCTTGGCCGGATTCCCACCGGTGCGCTTGGCGGCTTGCGGCAGCGCGTCGCGGATCAGCTCCACCAGCCGGACGCTGGTGGTGAACGGCTCCTTCTCGCGTTCGCGCACGATCGCGGCCACGATCCGCTTGGCCTGCTTCTCCTCGCCGTAGGCCCGCAGGATGCGCACCAGTTCGCCGGCCGGGTAGGTGTTGAGGACCTCGGCGGCGCTGATGCCGGTGGACTGGTCCATGCGCATGTCCAGGGGCGCGTCCTGGGCGTAGGCGAAGCCGCGGTCGGCCTCGTCGAGCTGCATGGAGGAGACACCGAGGTCGAACAGGACGCCCTGGACGCGCGGGGTGCCCAGCCGCTCCAGCACGCCGGGCAGTTCGTCGTAGACGGCGTGCACCAGGGTGGCCCGGTCGCCGAACGGGGCGAGGCGCTCGCCGGCGAGACGCAGCGCCTCCTTGTCCCGGTCCAGTGCGACCAGCCGGGCCTCGGGGAACCGGGTGAGCAGCGCCTCGCTGTGCCCGCCGAGGCCGAGGGTGCAGTCGACGGCCACCGCTCCCGGCCGCTCCAGGGCGGGTGCCAGCAGATCCAGGCACCGCTGGAGCATCACGGGGACGTGTCGGCTGTTGCTCAAGGGGCCCTCTCAGGTCCGGCGCGCCCCGCACGCACCGCCGGGTCCCCGACCGCTCGCGGACGAGAAGTCCTGCCGGCGCCAAAAGCGTCAGCCGACCGGGAGCGGGTGGAGGCCGAGCCGTACGTACGCGCCGCGCACGCGGGGAGACCGTTCGGGTGGGTGCCCAGGTCTCCGGGAATGCAGTTCGGGAGGCCACGCCTCCCGCTTCGCGTCACTTTAGTCCACCCTGTCTCCCGGTCAATCAACCGGCCTGCGCGTCGCCCGGCGGAGTGTCCACGACACGGTTTCGCGCGGTGATTCATCCGTACGGAGGTGCGCTGCGCTGCGTGTGGAGTCGCTCACAACAGGCCACCGTGGCGTTCTTTGTCCTGTTCTCACAGCAGGACCGGAACGCACATGACCAGTACCGTCATAGCCATGACGACTTCCGCATCAGTTCCCGCCGGATCCGAGGGCATAGCTCCGGACGCCGTCACCGACCGCCTCGTGACGGCCAACGAGGCCTACGCCGACGCCTTCACCGACCCCGGGATGGACGCCCGCCCGGTCCTCCAGGTGGCGGTGGTGGCGTGCATGGACGCCCGTCTCGACCTGCACGCCGCGCTCGGCCTGGAGCTCGGCGACTGCCACACCATCCGCAACGCGGGCGGCGTCGTCACCGACGACGTGATCCGCTCGCTGGCCATCAGCCAGCGGGCGCTCGGTACCCGCCGGGTCGTGCTCATCCACCACACCAACTGCGGCATGGAGTCCCTCACCGAGGACTTCCGGCACGAGCTGGAGATGGAGGTCGGCCAGCGTCCGGCCTGGGCCGTCGAGGCGTTCCGGGACGTCGACCAGGACGTACGGCAGTCGATGCAGCGCGTGCGCACCTCGCCCTTCCTGCCGCACACCGACGACGTGCGCGGCTTCGTGTTCGACGTCAAGACGGGGCGGCTGCGCGAGATCGACCCCGCCGCCTGACCGGCCCGCCCGTTCCGATGGCCGCCGAGCCGTTCTGCCGGGCCACCGGGCGGTCCGGCAGCCGCGCCCGTGCCGTCCGGGGACGTCGGGGAGCCGCGCAGGGCCTGCTCCGGGCCTGCCGCGGGCGTGCCCCGGGCCTGCTCCGCCCCTGCCCCGGGGTTTGCTCCAGGCCGCGTCGTGTCACCCGCGAAAGGGCGCAAGCCCCGACATATCGCTGCCAGTTGTCCACAGGCGAGTGACACGAATCGGTAACGGCGGCAAGAATGCGGGTGTGACGTCGCGCGGGACTTCTCCGGCGCGGTGTCCGTGTTCGGGGTGGGCCGGTCCGCGCAGCGGCGCGTCGGTCCGGAAAGTTGCGGAATCCCCTGCTCCGCGAAGGGCTTGGGGAAGGGCCGAGGAGGGCCGGGTGACGACCTATGACGATCGAGCGAGCCTCACTGATCTGACCGCCACTGTGGAGCGCGTCCGCAGTTCGGTGGAGGGAGTGATCGAGGGCAAGCCGGAGGTCGTACGGCTCTCGCTGACCGTACTGCTCGCCGAGGGGCACCTTCTGATCGAGGATGTGCCCGGAGTCGGGAAGACGATGCTGGCGAAGGCGCTGGCGCGGTCCATCGACTGCTCGGTGCGACGCATCCAGTTCACGCCCGACCTGCTGCCGTCGGACATCACCGGCGTGTCCATCTGGGACCAGCAGCGCCGTGACTTCGAGTTCAAGCCGGGCGCCGTCTTCGCGCAGATCGTGATCGGCGACGAGATCAACCGCGCCTCGCCCAAGACCCAGTCGGCGCTGCTGGAGTCCATGGAGGAGCGCCAGGTCACCATCGACGGGCAGACCTACGAACTGCCCAGTCCGTTCATGGTGGTGGCCACGCAGAACCCGGTCGAGATGGAGGGCACCTACCCGCTGCCCGAGGCCCAGCGCGACCGCTTCATGGCGCGCGTCTCCATCGGCTATCCGAGCCCGGAGGCCGAGTTGCAGATGCTGGACGTGCACGGCGGGGTGAGCCCGCTGGACGACCTCCAGCCGGTGGCGCACGCGCACGAGGTCGTCAAGCTCATCGAGGCCGTGCGCACGGTGCACGTCGCCGACTCCGTACGGCGCTACGCGGTGGGCCTGGTCGCCGCCACCCGAACCCACCCCGACCTCAGACTCGGCGCCTCGCCGCGCGCGACGCTGCACCTGCTGCGCGCGGCGAAGGCGTCCGCGGCCCTGAGCGGCCGGGAGTACGCCCTGCCGGACGACGTCCAGGCACTGGCCGTGGCGGTGCTGGCCCACCGGCTGCTGCCCACCGCCCAGGCCCAGCTCAACCGGCGTACCGCCGAGCAGGTCGTCCAGGAGATCCTGCAGCACACACCGGTGCCCGCCGCCTCGCAGCAGGCCGGCGGCCTCGGCCTGGGCGGCACCGCGCCGGAGTTCGGCCGCCGGCAGCCGCGGAGGCTGTGATGAGCACCGCGGGAACACCGCGTGCGGAGGACGAGCGGGGCGACCGGGGCGGCGTCCGCACCGCGCTGGCCGGTCTGACCACGCGCGGACGTTCCTTCCTGGCCGCCGGTGTCGCGGCCGCGATCTGCGCCTACGTCCTGGGCCAGCCCGACCTGCTGCGGGTCGGGCTGCTGCTCGCCGTGCTGCCGTCGGCCTGCGCGACCGTGCTCTACCGCACGCGCTACCGGGTCGCCGCCAGTCGCCGGCTCTCCCCCGCGCGCGTGCCCGCGGGCAGCGAGGCGCGGGTGCATCTGCGGATGGACAACGTCTCCCGGCTGCCCACGGGCCTGCTGATGCTCCAGGACCGGGTGCCCTACGTGCTCGGGCCGCGCCCGCGTTTCGTGCTCGACCGGGTGGAGCCCGGCGGCCGCCGCGAGGTGTCCTACCGGGTCCGCTCCGACCTGCGCGGCCGCTACCCGCTGGGCCCGCTCCAGCTGCGCCTGAGCGACCCGTTCGGGATGTGCGAGCTGACCCGGTCCTTCTCGACGTTCGACAACCTGACGGTGATCCCGCGCGTGGAGCCGCTGCCACCGGTGCGCCTGAGCGGTGAGGCCAAGGGGTACGGCGACGGACGGCAGCGCTCGCTGGCGCTGGCGGGCGAGGACGACGTGATCCCGCGCGGGTACCGCTACGGCGACGACCTCCGACGCGTGCACTGGCGGTCCACCGCGCGCTACGGCGAGCTGATGGTGCGCCGCGAGGAGCAGCCCCAGCGGGCCCGCTGCACGGTACTGCTGGACACCCGGGCCCTCGCCTTCCGGGGCGCGGGCCCGGACTCGGCGTTCGAGTGGGCGGTGTCCGGCGCCGCCTCCGTCCTGGTGCACATGCTGGAGCGGGGCTTCTCGGTACGGCTGCTGACGGACACCGGCAGTGCGGTGCCCGGCGAGGGCTCCGACGGGTTCGCGGGCACCGGCCCGGAGTCGGCGGACGCGGCCGGGCTCATGATGGACACCCTCGCGGTGATCGACCACTCGGACGGAGCCGGTCTGTCCCGCGCCTACGACGTGCTGCGCGGCGGCAACGAAGGACTGCTGGTGGCCTTCCTCGGCGACCTCGACGAGGCGCAGGCCGCGGTGGCCGCCAAGATGCGGCAGCGCAGCGGCGGCGCGGTGGCCTTCCTGCTGGACAGCGACACCTGGCTGCGGGAGCCGACCGACGTGCCCGGCCCGGACGCGCCGGGCGAGGAGCGGCTCCGGCTGCTCCGCGACGCCGGCTGGACGGCCGTGAGCGTCCCCCGGGGCGCCTCGCTGACCGAGGTGTGGCGCCAGGCCGACCGCGACCGCACCAGCGCCGGTCTCGTCGGTGCGCCGGGGCTGGGCGCGGCGCTCGGGGAGGGCCGGTCATGATCACGGCCGTACGAGCCGTACCGGAGCAGCGGTGCGAACGGGGGGCAGGGGCGTGAGCGGGCGGACACGGCTGGCGTTGTGTTCCGCGGTGGCCACACTGATGGCGGCGTGTGCGCTGCTGCCTCTGGTCTCCTCCGTGGCGTGGATGGTGCAGACCGTGCTGCTGCTGGCGGTGCAGTCGGGGATCGGCGTGGCGGCCCGGCGGGTGCCGTTGGCCCGGCCGCTGACCGTGGCGGCGCAGGCCGTGGTCACGCTGCTGCTGCTGACCCTGGTCTTCGCCCGGACCCAGGCCGTGGCCGGGCTCATCCCCGGCCCGGACGCCTTCCGGTACCTGACCGCGCTGCTCCAGCAGGGCGGGGACGACGTGAGCCGGTACGCGATCCCGGCACCGCTGAGCGACGGCATCCGGCTGATGCTGGTCGGTGGTGTGCTGCTGATCGGGCTGATCGTGGACGCGGTCGCGGTGACCCTGCGCAGCGCGGCCCCCGCCGGCCTGCCGCTGCTCGCGCTGTACTCCGTGGCGGCGGGACTGTCCAACGGCGGGACGGACTGGGTGTGGTTCCTGGTCGCGGCCGCCGGCTATCTGATGCTGCTGCTGGCCGAGGGCCGGGACCGGCTCTCGCAGTGGGGGCGGGTGTTCAGCGGGGCGTCGCGCGCCGCGGGCGGTGAAGCGGACGGTGCGAGGGCACCGGTACGCACGGGCCGCCGTATCGGCGCGGTCGCGCTGGGCGTCGCCCTGGTGGTGCCGCTCGCCCTGCCGGGCATGCGCGGCGGGCTGCTGGGTCCCTCGGGCACCGGTGTCGGCACGGGCGTCGGGGGCGGTGGCACGATCTCGGCGGTGAACCCGCTGGTGTCGCTGCGGGACAGCCTGAACGTGGAGGAGGACCGCACGGTCCTGAGCCTGCGCACGTCCTCCCCGAACTCCTCCGGCCTGTACATGCGCATCGTGTCCCTGGACGACTTCGACGGCACCACCTGGAAGCCGTCCCAGCGGCACGTCGTCGGCGTGCCCGACGTCTTCCCGACCCCGTCCGGGCTGGACGGCGACGTCAGGCGATCGGAGGTCACCACGTCCGTCTCGACGGCGGACTGGTACGCCCAGGACTGGCTGCCGATGCCGTATCCGCCCAGCGGTGTGCGGGTCAAGGGAAGCTGGCGCTACGAGCCCGTGGGCATGACCCTGGTCGGTGACCACGGGCAGAACACGCGCGGGCTGTCGTACCAGGTCAGAAGCCTGGAGGTGCAGCCGACGGCCGCGCAGCTGGCCGCGGCGCCGGAGCCGCCCGAGGCCCTGAGACGCGAGTACACCGAGGTGCCCGCGACGCTGCCGGGGGTCGTGGCCCGCACCGCGCGGGAGGTCACCGACGGGGCGGCCAACCACTACGAGCAGGCGGTCAAGCTCCAGCAGTGGTTCGTCGCGGAGGGCGGCTTCGAGTACGACACCCATGTGGAGGTGGGCAGCGGCCGCAACGCGATCGCACGGTTCCTGAACTCCAAGCGGGGCTTCTGCGTGCACTTCTCCTTCGCGATGGCCGCGATGGCCCGCACGCTCGGCATTCCCGCCCGGGTCGCGGTGGGCTTCGCACCCGGCTCGATGCAGGGCGACGGCACGATCTCGGTGGGGCTGAAGGACGCGCACGCCTGGCCCGAGCTGTACTTCCAGGGCGTCGGCTGGACCCGTTTCGAGCCGACACCGACCCGCGGTACGGCGCCCTCCTACACCCAGCCGGACACCCCGGGAACGGCGCTGCCGAACCCGGCGGTGCCGTCCCAGCAGGCGAGCACGGCACCGTCGGACGCCCCCTCGGCGAGCGCGACCTGCCCGCCGCAGCTGAAGCGGCTGGGTGAGTGCCCGAGCGCGTCGGCGCAGGCCGCGCTGCCCGTCGACCGCGGCGGCCCCGGGTGGGGCGCGCTCGTGGCCTGGGGGCTGGCCGGGCTGCTCGTCGTCCTGCTGCCGCTGTCGCCGCTGCTGTGGCGCGGACGGGCACGGTCCGTCCGGCTCGGCGCGCACGGGCGGGGCGAGGCGGACACGGCCCCGCACGCCCTGGCGGTCTGGCAGGAACTCACCGACACCGCCTGGGACTTCGGAATCCTGCCGGACGAGTCGCAGACGCCGCGCGGGACGGCCGCGCGGATCGTCCGTCTCGGGCACCTCGACCCGGTGACGGCCGAGTCCGCGTACCGGCTGGCCGCTGCCGTGGAACAGGCCCTCTACGCGCCGCGTCCGCGTCCGGTCACGGGTCTCGCCGAGGACGTCCGCCGCGTCACCGCGGGCCTGCGGGCGTCGGCCTCCCGCGGCACCAGGCTCCGTGCCGTCCTCGCCCCCCGCTCGGCCGTCCGCCTGGCCTGGATACTGTCGGCCCGCTGGGCCGCGGTGAGGTCCCGCGCCACGGCTCTGTTCCCCGCCCCGCGCAGGCGGCCGTCGGGCCAGCAGGGCTGAGCGCCCGGGGGGCACCGGACGGTGCCCCCGGGTGGGGTGATGGAAGAACCTGGAGGGGACCAGGCGGACCGCCAGGACCCGGCCCACCTGCGACCAGGGCGGGACACCGAGGGCCGGCCCACGAACCCTGGGACGGGCCTGGGCACCGGGCGACCGGCGGACACGCGTGAGGGGCCGGCCACCCTCGGTGGCCGGCCCCTGGGACGGTTGAGGTCTGCCGCGGGGTCAGTGCCCCTGCTCGTCGCGGCGGCGCTGCCAGCGCTCCTCGATACGGTCCATCATGGAGCGCTTCGGACGGGCCTGACCGCGACCCTGTGGGCCGCCGACGGGCCGCTCGCCCGGCTTGGGCGCCTTGCGCCAGCCGGTCACGGCCAGCAGGGCGCAGCCCAGCATCACCAGGAAGCCCACCACGCTCACCCAGTAGTACGGGACGATCACGCCTGCCATGAGGAGCGCGATACCCACGAGGAAGCCCGCGACCGCCTGGTAGACCCGCCGCCGGGTGTACGTACGCAGCCCGCTTCCCTCGAGCGCCGACGCGAACTTGGGATCTTCGGCGTACAGCGCTCGCTCCATCTGCTCGAGCATGCGCTGCTCGTGCTCAGAGAGCGGCACGGAGTCCTCCTCATCGTGCAGTCGCCGGGGCGACCCGGGGGGTCCCTTCAGGATAGGCAGGGAATCGCCCCCGTGAAACCCGCCCCTCTGCGCCAATTGGCCAACCGCACCCGCCATCACGGACCCGGCTCGCTGAGGCTTCCATTCCCCGGCGGCCGACCCGTCATGCCGGGCGGTCTCCCTCGATCATACGGCGCACGGGCCGGGATCGGGGGGGCTGTGGCGGACTCCATGCCCGCCCGTACCGCGCCCCGGTCAGCACCCCGGACCACCACGGTGACCACCGCGAAAGCCAAAACCGGCTCGGGTGCCCGGGGACCGCTCAGGAGGCGGTGGCGCTCCGCGTCTCGCCGAGGACGTGGAGCTGTGTGGCCACGGAGTGGAAGTCGGGGAGCTCGGCCGCCGCCGCCTCCAGCTTCAGCAGCGCGTCCAGCGCCGCGGGCTCGGTGTCCACGAGCACCCCGGGCACCAGGTCGGCGAAGACCCGCACACCGTGCACCGCGCCGATGCCCAGCCCCGCGCCCTCGACGAGGGCGGTGAGCTGCTCGGCGGTGAACCGGCGCGGCATCGGGTCGCCCTGCCCCCAGCGCCCGTCGGGGTCGGCGAGGGCCCGCCGGGCGTCCGTGAAGTGGCCGGCCAGGGCGCGGGCGAGCACGGCACCGCCGAGACCGGACGCGAGCAGGCTGAGCACTCCCTTCTCGCGCAGGGCGGCGACCGCGTTGCGCACGCCCTCGGCAGGGTCGTCGACGTACTCCAGGACGCCGTGGCAGAGCACGGCGTCGTACCCGCCGCGCTCGACCACGTCGAAGAGGCCGTGGGCGTCGCCCTGCACGCCCTGTACCCGGTCGGCCACGCCCGCCTCGGCGGCGCGGCGCTCCAGCGCGAAGAGCGCGTTGGGGCTGGGGTCGACGACGGTGACCCGGTGGCCGAGGCGGGCGACGGGCACGGCGAAGTTGCCGCTGCCGCCGCCGGTGTCGAGGACGTCCAGCGACTCCCGGCCCGTGGCCTTGACCAGCCGGTCGAGAGCCTCCCGCAGGACCTCCCAGACCACGGCGGTGCGCAGCGAGGCGCGGGTCCGGGCGGGGCCGGAGCGCAGCGAGGCCGGTTCGTGGTGGTCGGAGCGCAGCGACGCCGATTGAGGGTGGTGGGGGGAGACGGGCGGGCGCATCGGGTCCGACACGGCAGTTGACTCCTCGAGGCGGCACCGCCTCTGGCACGGCGGGGCGATCGGGCTGCCTCCGCCGCCCGGGGCACGGGAGACGGGAGGCTTCAGGCGTCTTCCACCCTATTGCCTCCGGCGCTGCGTCCGCCCCTTGCGCACGGCGCCCCGTCCGCCCGTCGCGTCCGCCTCGCCGGCTCCGGCGATCCCGCGGCCTGCCGGGACGGCTCAGCCCGCGTCCGGCATCTCGTGCCGGACCTCGCGCCGCGCGTCGTACCCGGCGTCGTGTGCGGGGCGGGCCGCGCCCGGCTCGGCGGCGTCCTGGTGCGGCTGGGGCAGCACCGGCTGGAGGACCAGCATCCGCTCGACGATGCGGATGAACATCGCCACGTCCCGTATCAGGTCGTCGGCGTCCCGCCGGCCCGCCGCGCCCTGGACGCCGGCCTCGGCCAGGGCGCGGCGGCGCGCACCCGAGGCGAAGAGCGCGCTCCATTCGGTGAGTTCCGGCGCGATCTCGGGGAGCACCTCCCAGGCGCTGCGGATGCGCGCCCGGCGCCGGGGGTTGGGCTCCGGGCGCGCCCGGGCGGCGAGTACGGCGGCGGCGGTGCGCAGGGCGGCCAGGTGTGCGGTCGCGTAGCGCTCGTTGGGCGCGTCCAGGACGGCGGCCTCTTCCAGCCCCGCGCGGGCCTTGGCGAGCAGGTCGAGAGCGGCGGGCGGGGCCGTCGCCCGGCGGAGCACGGGGTGCACGTCGCTCGCCGGGCCGGTCAGTGAGGGGGCAGGGCCGGCGGCGCGGCGCCGGCGGGCGGCGGCTGCGGACGAGTTGGCCATGACGAACCTCCTGTCGTCTGGGTGACGGCACGGGTGCCGTATGTGCCCATCGTGAGGTATGCCACTGACAATCCGTTCTGACCTGGGCTTTTGCTTCGATCGCACATTCGGTATAGCTTTTTGCACTGACCAGTCAGTTCAAAATTATGCGAGGAGGGGGACCCGTGGACGACACGGCGCACGGCCTCGGGGTCAGGGCCCGCGGTTTCGGACTGCGCGGGCCCCGCGGCTGGGCGTTCCGCGACGTGGACCTCGACGCGGAGCCCGGTTCGCTGACCGCGGTCGAGGGCCCGTCCGGCTCCGGCCGTACCTGCCTGCTGCTGGCGCTCACCGGGCGGATGCGCCCCACGGACGGGGTGGCCCAGGTGGGCGGCTTCCGTCCGCCCCGGCACATGTCCGCCCTGCGCCGGGTCAGCGCGCTCGCCAACGTCTGCGGTGTCACCGACCTGGAACCGGCCCTGACGGTCGGGGAGCACCTGCGGGAACGGGCGCTGCTGCGAGACGCGTTCGATTTCGCCCCGCGCGTGCTGCCGCGCTCGCCCGGCCGGCGGCGGGCGGAGAGGAAGCGGCTGATCGACACCGCGCTGGACGCCGCCCGTCTCGACGTCGCGACGCTGCCCAAGGGCGCCCGCACCTCCGTACGCGACCTGGAGCGTCCCGAGGCGCTGCGCCTGTCCGTCGCGCTCGCGCTGATGTCCGGGCCACGGCTGCTCGCCGTCGACGACGCCGACCACAAGCTCCGGCCGTCCGAACAGGGCGAGGTCTGGCAGCTGTTGAGGTCCGTCGCCGAGTCCGGGACGACGGTGCTCGCGGTCTGCGCAACGGCCCCAAAAGGGACACACGCCGTCTCCGCCAGGCCGTCCCCGGAGAAGAAGGAGGGGGCCGATGCGCCCGCCGAGACTGGCCGCGCTTGAGCTCAGGCGGTTCGGCCGCGGCAGGCTGCCGCGCGCCGCGCTGGTCGCGCTCCTGGTGCTGCCGCTGCTGTACGGCGCCCTGTACCTGTGGTCGTTCTGGGACCCGTACGGCCACCTGGACCGCGTTCCCGTGGCCCTCGTCGACGACGACCGCGGGGCCACCGTCGGAGGCCGGAGGATCACGGCCGGCGACGACCTGGCCGAGGGACTGCTGAGGAGCGAGGTCTTCGACTGGCACCGGGTGAGCGCCGAGGAGGCCCGCCGGGGCGTGGAGGACGGCACCTACTACCTGTCGCTGACCGTGCCCGCCGACTTCAGCAGGCGCATCGCCTCCAGCGCGGGCGGCTCCCCGGAGACGGGCGCCCTCCGGGTCCGTACGAACGACGCCAACAACTACATCGTCGGGCAGATCTCCAGGACGGTGTTCAACGAGGTGCGAGCGGCCGCCTCCACCAAGGCCTCGCGCACCTTCCTGGACCGGATCTTCGTCTCGTTCTCCGACATCCACGGCCGGACGGTGACGGCCGCGAAGGGCGCCGACAAGCTCAGCGGCGGCATCGGCAAGGCGGAGAAGGGCTCCAAGGACCTCGCCGACGGGCTGGCCGAGGCCGAGAAGGGCAGCGGCAAGCTGTCCAAGGGTCTGAAGAAGCTGAACACCGGGGCGGGCGATCTGGAGGACGGCTCCCGGCAGGTGGCCGACGGCACGCAGACCCTGGCCGACCGGGTCAACACCGTGCACGGCGCGGTGGGGCCCTTCCTGAAGGACAACGAGAAGACGATCGGCGAGTCGGCCCGCCTGGTCGCCGACTCGGCCAAGGCGATCCGCCACAACCTCGACACGCTGGTGAAGACCGCGCCGGGCGCCGCCGAGGCGGCCCACACGGCCTCCACCGTCCTGGACGACGTCCACCGGCGGCGCTGCGCGAAGCCCGTCGCCCTGCCCGACCCCGCCTGCCCCGACCTGAAGAAGGCCAAGGAGGCCGCCGCGGACGTGGCGGGCATCGCCGACGACGTCGACACGCTGATCGCGGACAACGACGGCGACCTGAAGAAGCTGGACACGAACCTCGCCGGCCTCCAGAAGCGGGCCGAGGCCCTGGCCGACCGGTCACCCCACCTGTCCGAGGACGTCGACGACGCCGTGAAGAGGATCAACAAGCTCAACGAGGGCGCCGGCAAGGTCGCCGCGGGCGCGAAGAAGCTGCACACCGGGCTCGGCACGGCCAAGTCCGGAGCGGCGAACCTCGACAAGGGCGTCGGCAAGCTGAGGACGGGCGCCGAGGACCTCGACGGAGGCATCCACAAGCTGGTCGACGGCTCCGGCAAGCTCGCCGGCGGACTGCACGACGGAGCGGACCGGATCCCCGACTACGACAAGAAGGACCGCGACCGGCGCACCGGCGTCATGGCCGACCCGGTACGGCTGGCCGCACAGGACCTGCACCACGCGCCCGACTACGGCACCGGCTTCGCCCCCTACTTCATCCCGTTGTCCCTGTGGGTGGGCGCCATGGTGGCCTACATGCTGATCCCGCCGATGAACCGGCGCGCGCTCGCGGTGGGCGCCTCCTCGTGGCGGATCGCGCTGGCGGGCTGGCTGCCGGTGGTCGCGGTCGGGGTGGCGCAGACGGCGGCCCTGATGGCGGTGCTGCACTGGGCGCTCGGCCTGGAGCCGGCCCGCGCGGGCGGGACGATCGCCTTCCTGTTCCTGGTGGCGGCGTGCTTCGCGGCGGTCGTGCAGTGGCTGAACGCGCGGTTCGGTCCCGCGGGCCGGATCCTCGTCCTCGCCCTGCTGATGCTCCAGCTGACCTCCGCGGGCGGCACCTATCCCGTGCAGACCAGTCCGGGCTTCTTCAACGCGCTCCACCCCTTCCTGCCGATGAGCCACGTCGTCGACGCCCTCAGAAGGCTGATCACGGGCGGCGGTCTCGCCCCGGTCTGGACGGCCTGCGCGGTGCTGGCGGGCTTCACCGCCGCCGCGCTCGCGCTGACCGCCGTGGCCGCCCGGCGCCGGCAGGTGTGGACCCTGGACCGGCTGCACCCGGAGCTGAGCCTGTGAGCCCGAGGACGCCACCCGCCGCAGCGGCCGTACCGGCCGAGGAGGCGGATGCCGTTCCTGTGAGAATCAGGGCCATGGAAAGCACCAGCGCCGCGCCGGGCGGCCGGACCCGCCGCGAGGTCACCCGGCAGAAGCTCTACGAGGCCGCCGTCACCCTCATCGCCGAGCAGGGCTTCTCCGCCACCACCGTGGACGAGATCGCCGAGCGGGCCGGGGTCGCCAAGGGCACGGTCTACTACAACTTCGCCAGCAAGTCGGACCTCTTCGAGGAGCTGCTGCGGCACGGCGTGGGCCTGCTCACCGCCTCCCTGCGGGACGCGGCCGAGCGGACGGACCGGGAGGGCGGCAGCCGGGTCGACGCCCTGGACGCGATGATCCGGGCCGGACTCGTCTTCATCGACCGCTACCCCGCCTTCACCCAGCTGTACGTGGCCGAGCTGTGGCGCACCAACCGCGCCTGGCAGTCCACGCTGATGGTGGTCCGGCAGCAGGCGGTCGCGGTCGTCGAGGGCGTGCTGCGCGAGGGTGTGGCGGCCGGCGAGTTCAGTGGGGAGATCGATGTGCCGCTGACCGCGTCCGCGCTGGTGGGCATGGTGCTGGTGGCCGCTCTGGACTGGAAGTCGTTCCAGCCGGAACGCTCCCTGGACGACGTCCACGCGGCTCTGTCGCGGCTTCTCCAGGGCCGGGTGAGCGGCACCCGCTGAGGCGGCTGGCTCCGCCCCGGCCGGCGAGGACGTCCCCGAGGGCGTGGCTGGACGGAGCAGGTCATGGCCACGGCGGGCACGCTGCGAGGAGGCGCCGGTACGCCGTGGCCACGTCCCCCGCGGGCCACCGCGTACCGGCGCCTCCTCCGTTCCCCCGCTCCTCCGTTCCCCCGTTTCCCCTCGCCCCGCCTCTCCCCCCGTGGCCCCCGTGCGGTCGTTCCCCCGTCCCCCGTCGGCCCCCGTGCGGTCTTCCCCCATTCCCCGTGGCTCGCTCCCGCCGACGCGGGTCGGCGGAAGGAGCGGTCCAGGGCGGCACCGTTCCGCCGCCCCGTGTCGGCGGTGCCGGCGCCGTGCCCCGTCCCGTGCCTCCACTCTCTCGTCCACGCAGGTCGGACCCCATCCGCGCACGTACTCATCTCCTCGCCTGAGTACCTGTACTCAGCCCTGCGCACCCGCACTCGCGGCGGCGCGCCACCGACCGGAAAGCCGCTGGTCAGCTCCCCGGAGCGGGCATTGTCGGCGGTGGTCGATAAAGTCGCGGGCATGGCACGGATTGCGGTGATCGGCGCCGGGATGGGCGCGATGGCGGCCGCCGCCCGGCTGGCCGTCGCGGGCCACCGGGTGACGGTGTACGAGCGTACGGAGACGTACGGCGGAGCGGTGCGCCGCCTCGACCGGGACGGTTTCGCCTTCGACACCGGGCCCGGGCTGCTCCCGCTGCCCGCGGTCTACCGCGATCTGTTCGTCAAGACCGGCAAGGAGCAGCTGGAGGACCGCGTCGAACTGGTCCAGGTCGACCCGGCGGCGCGGCACCTGTTCGCGGACGGAACCGAGGTGTCGCTGCCGAACGCCTCCCGCGCCGGCGTCGTCTCGGCCCTGGACACGGCGCTCGGCCGGGGCGCCGGTCAGCGCTGGGGCGACTTCCTGGTCCGGGCGCGCGAAGCCTGGGACCGCACCCGCCGGCCGCTCCTGGAGGAGCCGCTGTGGCCCAACTGGTCGGTGCTGGCCGAGCGTGAGCCCTATCCGGCGGTTCCGCACAAGCGTCTGCTGCGCACCCGGCGGGCCGGCACGCTGGCCGAGGTCGGCGCCTGGGAGTTGCGCGATCCGCGCCTCGCCGCGCTCCTGGAGAGCCATGCGCTCGCCCATGGACTGGATCCGCGCACCGCGCCGGCGAGTACGGCCGTACTGCCGTACATGGAGCACGCCTTCGGCGTCTGGTACGTCCGCGGGGGTCTGCGTGAGCTGGCGCGTGCGGTGTACGAGCGGTGTGTGGCCCGCAGGGTGGAGTTCGTCTTCGGCGCCGAGGTGGCGCGGATCGTCGAGAGGGACGGCCGGGCGACGGGGGTGGAGTTCGCCGAAGGCGGCGGCGCGGAGGCGGAGTTCGTGGTCGCCGGTGTGGCACCGGAGACGCTGAGCGGCTTCGTGGCGGGCACGGCGCCGCGGGGTGAGGGCCAGGTGCCCGCGCGGCACGGGCTGCCGAGCCGCCTGACCGTGCTGCTGGCGCTGCGCGACGGCCGCCCGGAGGGGACCGCCCATCGCACCGTGGTGCACACCGAGGACCGCGAGCCGGAGCTGGACGCCCTGTTCGGCACGGGCCCCAGCCTGCCCGCGCGGCCCACGGTCACGGTGCTCCGCCCCGGGGATCCCACCCTGGTCCCGGACGGGGACCACGAGGCGGTCACACTCACGGCCACGGTCCCGGCGCTGCCGCCCGAAGTGGGCGAACAGGACGGCGGCAAGGCCCTCCAGGCGCAGGCCGATCGTATGATCGCCGCCGCCGAGCGGGCCGTGCCAGGGCTGCGCGACCGCATCCTGTGGCGCGAGCTGTGCACCCCCGCCGACATCGCCCGGGCAACGGGCGCGCCGGGCGGGGCCGTTCCCGCGCCGGCGCTGGCCGCGGCGGGGGGCCGGCTGCTGCATCCGGCGAACTCCACAGGCATCGACGGCCTGTTCACCGTAGGCGGCTGGTCGCACCCGGGGGGCGGGCTGCCGCACGCCGGCATGTCGGGTGCGCTGGTGGCCGGACTCCTCGTGGATGGGCCGGAGTTCCGCGGCTCGCAGTGAAACCTGGCGCGGACGTGCCCCGCGTTCCGGGGCCGTCCGGCGACCTGGTTCAGAAACGGTACTGCTCGTCGAGGCCGGCGCCCTGCTGCGCCTGGCCGTAGCCCTGACCGCCCTGGCCGTCGCCCTGGTACGGGTAGGACTGCTCGGGCGGGAGCGCACCGCCGTAGGAGTCGTCGGTGCGCTGCTGCGGGACCCACACCCCGCCGGCCGGGGTCTCGCCGCCGTAGCCGCCCGTGGCGTACGGGTCCTGGACGCCGTAGCCCTGCTGCCCGTAGCCCTGCTGGCCGCCGTAGGTGGTGTCGTAGGAGGCGCCGCCGTACGTCTGGGTGCCGGCGTACGGGTCCGCGTAGGCGTCGTAGCCCTGCTGGCCGGAGCCGTCGTAGCCGTAGGCCTGCTGCCCGTAGCCGGAGTAGTCGTACCCGTAGCCCTGGTCGGCGGCCTGGGCCGTGGTGGCGTACTGGTCCTGGGGCAGGCCGGCCGGCTGCGGTGAGTCGCCGTAGACGCCGTAGGAACCGGTGTCGTCGGGCAGGGGCTGCGGCTGGTACACGGAGGTGGTCTCGGCGGCCGTGGGATCGGCGGCGCGGGCGGCGGCGAAGACGTCGTCCTGGTCGTAGTCGTCCGGCCCGTACGGCAGGTGGTCGCGGTCGGCCGGGCCGCCCACGCCGTCCGTGTCCTGTGGACCGTGGGGGCCGTCGTGAGCGCCGGGGGCGCCGTCGAGGGCCTCGACGCCCGGGTCCGCCGGATCCGGGTCCTCGCGCTCGGCCTTGCCGCGGCGGCGCTTGGGCGCTTCGTCACTCGGGTGCCTGACGGTCCACCCGGCGGCGAACCCGCGGCGGAAGGACAGCGTCACGTAGGTCTGCCCGACCGCGAACGCGGCCGCGCCCACGCCGATCACCACCACGGACGGCATCAGCACGCCGAGCACGACGCACAGGAAGCCGGCGAAGGCGAGCAAACGCCAGCGCAGCCGCGCCTTGTACTGCAGCAGCACCTCGCCGAGCAGCCACAGCGCGACGATTCCGAACGCGATGTAGAGGACCGTCCAGCCCATGTACGCCCCTCTCCCAGTGGCCGCTTCGCAGTCTGTCCTACGCGGGTACGGCCGGTCTAGGCCTGCGGCGGGTGGTGCAGACCCAGGTTCTCGTAGATTTCCAGCGTCGCCGTGGAGTTGTTGAGCGTGATGAAGTGCAGTCCGGGCACCCCTTCGGCCAGCAGCCGCGCGCAGAACTCCGTGGCGAACTCGATGCCAATGGAGCGTACCGCCGTCGGATCGTCTTGTGCGGTGAGGATCCGTTCTTCGAGCTCGGCCGGGAAGACGGCGTTGGTGAGCGACGGGATCCGCGCGAGCGTCTTCGCACTGGCGATCGGCATGACCTCGGGGATGATCGGCGTGTCGCAGCCGGCGGCCACGACCCGGTCGCGCAGGCGCAGATAGTCCTCGGGCCGGAAGAACATCTGCGTGATGGCGTAGTCGGCGCCCGCGCGGCACTTCTCGACGAAGTGACGTACGTCGGTCTCCCAGTCGTCGGAGCGCGGGTGCATCGCGGGGAAGGCCGCGACGCCGACGCAGAAGTCTCCGGAGGTCTTGATGAGTTCGACGAGCTCGGCGGCATAGGTCAGGCCTCGGGGGTGCGGCACCCAGTCGCCCATCGGGTCGCCGGGCGGGTCGCCGCGGAGCGCCAGCATGTTGCGGATCCCGGCGTCGGCGTACTGTCCGATGATGTTGCGCAGGTCGGCCACCGAGTGGTCGACGGCGGTGAGGTGGGCGATCGGGGTGAGCGTGGTGTCCGAGGCGATGGCCTCGGTCGCCTTGACCGTGCCCGCACGGGTGGAGCCGCCCGCGCCGTAGGTCACGGAGACGAAGTCGGGCGCCACGGCCTCCACGCGGCGCAGCGCGTTCCACAGGTTGCGCTCGCCCTTCGGGGTCTTGGGGGCGTAGAACTCGAACGAGTACGTCGCCTTGCCCGTCGCGAGCATGTCGCGCACGGTGGGAGCGTGGTCCGACCTGGTGGATGCGGTGCCGAGGGCCATAGTCGCAGGTTAGCCAGGGGGCGGCCGTCCCCCAACCGAACGCCGGGAATTTGCCGGAATTGCCGGATTCTTGTCCACCCATCGGACAACCGTCGGGCACGAGGGCGGGAACCGCTCCTCACGTCCGCCTGCCGTACGCCTGTGGTCAGCGGGTGTCCGGCGCGTCCTGCCGCAGCCGCTTGGCGAACTCCGCCGCGGCCGCGCCGGGGTCCTCGGCCTCGGTGATCGCCCGGACCACGACGACGCGGCGGGCGCCGGCGTCGAGGACCTCGTCCAGATTGCCGAGGTCGATGCCGCCGATCGCGAACCAGGGGCGGTCGGTGCCGAGGGAGGCCGCGTACCGGACCAGTCCCAGGCCGGGCGCGTGACGTCCGGGTTTGGTGGGGGTGGGCCAGCAGGGGCCCGTGCAGAAGTAGTCCACGCCGTCCTGGACGGCGGCCGCGGCGGCCTCGGACTCGGCGTGCGTGGAGCGGCCGATCAGGACGCCGTCGCCGAGTATCGCGCGGGCCGCGGGCACCGGCAGATCGCCCTGGCCGAGGTGCAGCACGTCCGCGCGGGCGGTGTGGGCGACGTCGGCGCGGTCGTTGACGGCGAGCAGCTTGCCGTGGCGGGCGCAGGCGTCGGCGAACACCCGGAGGTGTTCCAGCTCCTCGCCCGCCTCCATGCCCTTGTCGCGCAGCTGCACGATGTCGACCCCGCCGGCCAGCACCGCGTCGAGGAACTCGGGCAGGTCGCCCTGGCGGGTCCGGGCGTCCGTGCACAGGTACAGGCGCGCGTCGGCGAGCCGGTCACGGGCGACGGCTGCGGCGGTGTCGGGCACGGGCATGGATGATCCCCCCGGGTCGGTGCGGTGGTGCGCTGTCCGCGCGGTGTGTCGAGGGCGTACGGGCCGCGGCGGGGCGACGACGGCGAAGCCGCCGCTGCGCCTCGGCCGGGGCCCGTACACCTGATCGGGTTGTTCGGGCGCTCCGGTCAGACGGCGAGCGCCTGGGCGCGGCGCTTCACCTCCGTGCCGCGATTCTCGCTCAGGGCCTGCGCGGGGGTGCCGGGCAGGGTCGGGTCGGGGGTGAACAGCCACTCGATCATCTCTTCGACCGTGAAGCCGTCGTCCCGCAGGAGCGTCAGGGTCCCGGACAGGCCCTTGACGACCTTGTCCCCGTCGATGAAGGCGGCGGGGACGTGCAGCGCGCGGTTCTCGCCCCGGCGTACGGCGATGAGCTGGCCCTCCTTCACCAGCTGCCGCACCCTCGTCACCTCGACGCCGAGCATCTCGGCGATCTCGGGGAGGGTGAGCCAGGCGGGGACGAGAGCATCGATCTTCGCGTCAATCTCGGTCACGGATACAAGCCTGCCATCCGCCGCTGACAGTCGGAAGTCAGCCCCGTCCACCTGGGAGAACCCGCGGGGGAACATCGCACGTACGGCGTCCTGCGGCGCGTCGCGAAACCCCGCGGCGCACCGCGTGGCGCGCCAGGGCCTGTCGTCGCCTTCCCGTCGTCCGCCCGCAGGGCGGGCCTCGCGGCGTCCGGTGCGTGCTCTCGGCGTGCCGGGCCCTGACCCGCGTACTTGGATGTACTCGGGTCCGGGCCTGCGGCGAGAGGGCGTGCAGCGCGTCGCTGGGCAGACGGGAAGGTGACGACAGGGCCTACGCCGTGGCCGCCTTCAGCGGCCTGGCCGGGTCGGCCAGCAGCTCCGGGTCCACCGGCGTGCCGGCCTCGATCAGCCGTCTGCCCTGCGCCAGGTCACGCGGCCGGCCGACCGCCAGCAGGGCGACCAGCCGGTTCCCGCGCAGCCAGCAGACCGTCCACGCCGGGCCGGACGGCTCGCCGCGCCGGACGGTGGCGTCGGCGGACGTGTGGTGACCGGCGTACTGCACGAAACGGCCGAACTGCTCGGACCAGAAGTACGGCACCGGGTCGTAGACGGCGGGGGTCAGGCCGATGATGTTGGCGGCGACCGTGCGCGGGCCCTGGAGGGCGTTGTCCCAGTGGTGGACGAGCAGCCGCTCGCCGTACCGCCCGGAGGGGAAGGAGGCGCAGTCCCCGACCGCGTACACGTCCGGCACGGACGTGCGCAGGTGCTCGTCGGCGAGCACCTCCCCCTGGTCCCCCAGCGCGATGCCGGAGCCGGCGAGCCAGCCGGTCGCGGGGCGCGCGCCGACGCCGACGACGACGGCGCCCGCGGGCACCCGCGAGCCGTCGTCGAGCACCACCGCACCGGGCTCGACGCGCTCCACACGCGTGTGCGTGCGCAGTTCGGCCCCGCTGTCGGCGTACCAGGTGGTCATGGGCGCGGTCACCTCGGCGGGCAGGGCCCCGGCGAGCGGCCGGTCCGCCGCCTCCACGACGGTCACCGCGCAGCCCGCCTCGCGGGCGGCGGTGGCGAACTCGGCGCCGATCCAGCCCGCGCCGACGACCACGATGTCGTGCTGCTCGGCGAGCACGGGGCGCAGCCGTTCCGCGTCGTCGAGGGTGCGCAGCAGATGGACGCCGGGGAGGCCCTCGGCGCCGGGCAGCCGGACCGGTTCGGCGCCGGTGGCCACGACGAGGACGTCGTAGGGCACCGGCCCTTCGGAGGTGTCGAGCACATGGGTGTCGGGGCGGACGGCGAGCGCCTCGCGGCCGAGCCGCAGCTCGAGGCCGAGCGACTCGAAGTCGACGTCGAAGGCCGAGCCCTCGGCCTTGCCGAGCAGCACGGCCTTGGACAGCGGCGGCCGGTCGTAGGGCTGGTGGGGTTCGGCGCCGATCAGTGTGACGGTGCCGGTGAAGCCCTGCTCGCGCAGGGCGACCGCGGTCTGCACACCGGCCATGCCCGCGCCCACGACGACCACCCGCCGCGGCTGCGACATGCCCTGTTCCTGGGTCTGCTCGCTCACCTGATCACCATAGTCACCACCGGTCCGGCCGGTCAGGGGGCAGGCGAAGAGGCTCCCTTACGAGTGCTTCGCCCCAGGGGCTAGGCTGACGTCCGACAAGCACTCGCGGGAGCCCGGACGCACCGGGCTGAGAGGGAGGCTGGCGGCCTCCGACCGTACGAACCTGATCCGGGTCATGCCGGCGAAGGGAGGGGCTGGACGCCCATGTCGTTGCCACGTACGTCAGACGTCCTCGTCGTCGGGGGCGGGATCATCGGGCTCGTGACGGCCTGGCGCGCCGCGCAACGCGGCTTCGCCACGGCCGTGGTGGACCCCGAACCGGGCGGTGGTGCCGCCCAGACGGCCGCCGGGATGCTGGCCGCCGTCACGGAACTGCACTACGGCGAGCAGACCCTGCTCGGGCTGAACCTCGCCTCGGCCCGCCGCTACCCGGACTTCGTGGCCGAGCTGACCGAGCTGACCGGCCACGACCTCGGCTACCGCCGCTGCGGCACGCTCGCCGTCGCCCTGGACACCGACGACCGCGCCCATCTGCGGGAGCTGCACGACCTCCAGCGCGCCTCGGGCCTGGAGTCGGAGTGGCTGTCCGGGCGGGAGTGCCGGCGCCTGGAGCCGATGCTCGCGCCGGGCGTGCGCGGCGGCCTCCGGGTGGACGGCGACCACCAGATCGACCCGCGGCGGCTCGCCGCCGCCCTGGTGGCCGCGTGCGAGCGGGCCGGGGTGGTCCTCCACCGCGCGTGGGCCGAGCGGCTCACCCTGCGCGGGGACCGGGCCGCCGGCTGTGAGCTGCGCGACGGCACGAAGCTCGGCGCGGGACAGGTGGTGCTCGCCGCGGGCAGCCGCAGCGGGCAGCTGGCCGGGGTGCCGGACGAGGTGCTGCCACCGGTGCGGCCGGTCAAGGGGCAGGTGCTGCGGCTGACCGTGCCGAAGCGGTACGCGCCGTTCCTGAGCCGCACGGTGCGGGCCGTGGTGCGCGGCAGCCACGTCTACCTGGTGCCGCGGCTCAGCGGCGAGCTGGTCGTGGGCGCCACCAGCGAGGAGCTGGGCTGGGACACGACGGTGACGGCCGGCGGGGTATACGAGCTGCTGCGCGACGCCCACGAGCTGGTCCCCGGGATCACCGAGCTGCCGCTGACCGAGACCCGGGCCGGGCTGCGCCCCGGCTCGCCCGACAACGCGCCGCTGCTGGGCCCGACCGAGCTGGACGGGCTGCTGACGGCCACCGGCCACTACCGCAACGGCGTCCTGCTCACCCCGGTGACCGGTGACGCCATGGCGCACGCCCTGGCCACCGGCGAGCTCCCGGACGAGGCCCGTCCCTTCACCCCGCGCCGCTTCGCCGCCGCCCTCACGGAGCAGCCCGCATGAACATCTCCGTCAACGGCGAGCTCCACCGGTTCCCGCCCGGCACCGCTCTGGACACCGTGGTGCGCAGTCTGACCGCGGCGCCCTCCGGGGTGGCCGCCGCTCTCAACGAGACCGTCGTCCCGCGCGCGCAGTGGCCGTCCACGGCCCTGAACGAGGGCGACCGCGTCGAAGTGCTGACCGCCGTGCAGGGAGGCTGACCCATGGCCGACGATCCCCTTGTCCTCGGTGCCACCCCCTTCACGTCCCGGCTGATCATGGGCACGGGCGGCGCGCCGAGCCTGGAGGTGCTGGAGCGAGCCCTGGTGGCGTCCGGCACCGAACTGACCACGGTGGCCATGCGCCGGGTGAATCCCTCGGTGCACGGCTCCGTGCTGTCGGTGCTGGAGAAGCTGGGCATCCGGGTGCTGCCCAACACGGCGGGCTGCTTCACGGCGGGCGAGGCGGTGCTCACGGCCCGTCTCGCGCGCGAGGCGCTGGGTACCGACCTGGTCAAGCTGGAGGTCATCGCCGACGAGCGGACGCTGCTGCCGGACCCGATCGAACTGCTGGACGCGGCGGAGACGCTGGTCGACGACGGCTTCACGGTGCTGCCGTACACCAACGACGACCCGGTGCTGGCGCGCAGGCTCGAGGACGTGGGCTGTGCGGCGATCATGCCGCTGGGCTCGCCGATCGGGTCCGGGCTGGGCATCCGCAACCCGCACAACTTCCAGCTGATCGTCGAGCACGCGCGCGTGCCGGTGATCCTGGACGCGGGCGCCGGCACGGCCTCGGACGTGGCGCTGGCCATGGAGCTGGGGTGTGCGGGGGTGATGCTCGCCTCGGCGGTGACGCGGGCGCAGGAGCCGGCGGTGATGGCCGAGGCGATGCGGCACGCGGTGACGGCGGGGCGGATGGCGCGGCTGGCGGGGCGGATCCCCAAACGGCACTTCGCCGAGGCGTCCTCTCCCGCGGAGGGCCTGGCCGTGCTGGATCCGGAACGTCCGGCTTTCTAGCGCGCCGCCCGACCGGGTGCGGTGCGCGGGCTCGACGCCGCCCCACCGGGTGCGGTGCGCGGGCTCGACGCCGTCCGGGCGGGCGCCTCCCCACAGGGGCACGCCCCGTGGCGCACGACTGCCCGGGGGCTGTGTGCGGCGCGTCACAGGTCGGCTTCAGTCACGCTGCCGAACCGTGCTGAGAGGGGTGGGTGTCCGTGACGGCTCGTACACTCGCCTGCGTGGATACGACCCTTCAGGACCCCTTGGTCGGGCAGGTGCTCGACGGCCGTTACCGCGTCGAGGCGCGCATCGCCGTCGGCGGGATGGCGACGGTCTACCGGGGCCTGGACACCCGACTGGACCGTGTCCTCGCGCTGAAGGTCATGCACCCCTCGCTCGCCGCCGACCGCTCCTTCGTGGAGCGTTTCATACGGGAGGCCAAGTCGGCGGCCCGCCTGGACCACCCCAACGTCGTACAGGTCTTCGACCAGGGCACCGACGGGTCGTACGTCTACCTGGCCATGGAGTACATCTCCGGGTGCACCCTGCGCGACGTGCTGCGCGAGCGCGGGGCGCTCCAGCCGCGCGCCGCCCTGGACATCCTGGAGCCGGTGCTCGCCGCGCTCGGCGCCGCGCACCGCGCCGGGTTCGTGCACCGCGACATGAAGCCGGAGAACGTCCTGATAGGGGACGACGGGCGGGTCAAGGTCGCCGACTTCGGTCTGGTGCGGGCCGTGAACACGGTGACGAACACCACCGGCACGGTCCTGGGGACCGTCTCCTACCTCGCCCCCGAGCAGATCGAACAGGGCACCGCCGATCCCCGGGTCGACGTCTACGCGTGCGGGGTCGTGCTCTACGAAATGCTGACCGGTGGCAAGCCCCACCAGGGGGAGAGCCCCGCCCAGGTGCTCTACCAGCACCTCCACGAGGACGTGCCGGCACCGTCGGCCGCCGTGCCCGGGCTGGCGTACGAGCTGGACGAGCTCGTGGCGACGGCCACCGCCCGCAACCCGGAGGTACGGCCGCACGACGCGGTGGCGCTGCTGGCGCGGGTCCGCGAGGCCCGCGCGGCGCTCGGCCCGGAGCAGCTGGACGCGATGCCGCCGCAGGCGCTCACCGAGAGCCATGACAACGCCGAGGACCGGACGAGCGTCATCCCCCGGGCACTGACGGTGCCGCGCCCGCTGCCCGTGAACGAGGACGAGGAGGCCCCGGCGGACCACGCGGCGCTGCACCGCACCAGCCGCCTGGAGACTCCCTCCGCGCCGCGGCGGCCGGCCCGCCGGCCCCGGCGCGTCCTGCTCACCGTGGTCGCCGCCGTTCTGCTGGTCCTGGGGGTCGGCGGTGGCGTGTGGTACATCAACTCCGGTCAGTTCACCAAGGTCCCGCCGCTGCTGGCGAAGACGGAGGCGCAGGCGCGGCAGCGGCTCGACAAGGCCGGTCTCGAGGTCAAGGCCGTCAAGCACGCCTACAGCGACACCGTC
The DNA here is from genome assembly GCF_053589015.1 of Streptomyces sp. NPDC003393. NCBI lineage: Bacteria > Bacillati > Actinomycetota > Actinomycetes > Kitasatosporales > Streptomycetaceae > Streptomyces > Streptomyces sp. NPDC003393. The sequence continues at coordinate 275,162 of NZ_JBSFRB010000006.1, forward strand.
GCGCGGGGCACGGTCATCCGTACGGACCCCGCGGCGGGCGCCCGGATCCGCAGCCACGGCTCGGTGACGCTCACCGTGTCCGACGGCCCGGAGACGGTGAAGGTGCCCGGCCTGGAGGGGCGTCCGCTCGGTGAGGCACAGGGCCTGCTGAAGAAGGCCGGACTGGAGCCGGGCATGGTGAGCCGGGCGTTCAGCGAGGACGTCCCCAAGGGCTCGGTGGTCAGCACGGATCCCGAGGCGGGTACGGAGCGGCACGCCGGCTCGGCGATCGCGCTCGTGGTCAGCAAGGGCCGCCCGGTGGACGTACCGGACGTCACCGGCGAGGACCTGGACGAGGCGAAGTCCGACCTCCAGGACGCCGGTCTGAAGGTGACGGTCGCGCCGGAACGGATCAACTCCGAGTACGACCAGGGTCAGGTCGCCGCGCAGACCCCGGCGGCCGGCGGCAAGGCCGCCGAGGGTGACACGGTGACGCTGACGCTGTCCAAGGGCCCGGAGATGGTCGAGGTGCCGGACGTGACGGGCGACAGCGTCGACGACGCGAAGAAGACGCTCCAGGAGGCCGGCTTCAAGGTCGACGAGGACCGCGGAATCCTCGGCCTGTTCGGCGACACCGTCAAGAAGCAGTCGGTGGAGGGCGGCGAGCGGGCGCCGAAGGGCTCGACGATCACGATCACCATCAGGTGACGGCGATCACCGCCGCGGCCGAGGAGACCGGGATCACCACGGCCCGTGGCCGGCGCCCGCCGGCCACGTGACACCCTGAAGGGGTGAGCAGTCAGCACCCCGGAACTCCCCGCGCCCTTCCGGCCCTCCCGGGCCGCTCCCGCAACCCCGTGGGCAGCCATGTGCCCGTCGCGGGCGGTCTGCACTCCGTGGGCCTGTCCTACGCCCGCGAGCTGGGCGCCGAGACCGTGCAGGTCTTCGTCGCCAATCCGCGCGGCTGGGCCACGCCCGCGGGCAGCGCACGGCAGGACGAGGAGTTCCGCGCCGCCTGTGCCGAGGAGTCGATACCGGCGTACGTCCACGCGCCGTACCTGATCAACTTCGGCTCGCACACCGAGGCGACCGTCGAACGGTCGGTGGCGTCGCTGCGCCACTCGTTGCGGCGCGGCCGGGAGATCGGTGCGCTGGGCGTGGTCGTGCACACGGGCAGCGCGACCGGCGGCCGGGAACGGGCCGTGGCGCTGCGGCAGGTGCGCGCGCACCTGCTGCCGCTGCTGGACGAGCTCACCCACGACGACGATCCGTACCTGCTGCTGGAGTCGACCGCGGGCCAGGGCGCCTCGCTCTGCTCCCGGGCCTGGGACTTCGGACCCTACTTCGAGGCGCTGGACAGTCATCCGAAGCTGGGCCTGTGCCTGGACACCTGCCACATCTTCGCCGCCGGGCACGACCTGACCGGCCCGAGCGGCATGCACCAGACCCTCGACCTGCTGGTGGACACGGTCGGCGCCGGCCGGCTGAAGCTGATCCACGCCAACGACTCCAAGGACGTGGTGGGCGCCCACAAGGACCGGCACGAGAACATCGGCGCCGGTCACATCGGCGAGGACCCCTTCCGTGCCCTGCTGAGCCACCCCGCCACCGAGGGCGTCCCCCTGATCATCGAGACCCCCGGCGGCACGGAGGGCCACGCGGCGGACGTGGAACGGCTGCGGAAGCTCAGGGACGGCTGAGCGGCGGCCGGGCGGGGGACCTCACAGTTCGGGTCCGTCGCCCGGTTCCTCCTGGTAGGAGTAGCGCTGTTCCTTCCAGGGGTCGCCGAGGTTGTGGTAGCCGCGTTCCTCCCAGAAGCCGCGGCGGTCGGCGGTCATGTACTCCACGCCGCGCACCCACTTGGGGCCCTTCCAGGCGTACAGGTGGGGGACGATCAGCCGGAGCGGGAAGCCGTGCTCGGCGGTGAGGAGCTCGCCGTCCTTGTGGGTGGCGAAGAGGGTGCGCTCGGAGCTGAAGTCGGTGAGGCGGAGGTTGGAGCTGAAGCCGTACTCGGCCCACACCATCACATGGGTGACGTTCGGCGCGGGCGGCGCGAGGTCCAGGAGCGTCCGGGCCGGGATACCGCCCCATTCGGCGCCGAGCATGGTGTACTTCGTGACGCAGTGCAGGTCGGCCACCACGGTGGTGTACGGCAGGGCCGTGAACTCCTCGTGGGTCCAGCAGTGCTTCTCCCCGTCGGCGGTGGCGCCGAAGACCCGGAACTCCCAGCGCTCGGGCCGGAACTTGGGCACAGGTCCGTAGTGCGTGACCGGCCAGCCGCGTTGCAACCGCTGCCCCGGCGGGAGCTCGGGCTGCACCGCTGCCCCGTACGCCGCTTGGGACGCTCCTTTCGCATGCGCTCCAGAGGCGTCCCCAGATGCGCGTTCCACCGGCTGACCCATGACTCCATCCTGACAGACCGGACGGGGTGCACATGACCAGCCCTGGGATTATTCGGACAACTCACACTAAGTGTGCACTTACTGGACGGCTCTGTATGCCGGTGCAATCATGCGGCGCTATCGGCCCAGACGCGTCCGTAAGGAGCCCGCAGCATGCAAGGCGACCCCGAGGTCATCGAACTGCTCAACGAGCAGCTGACCGCCGAGCTCACCGCCATCAACCAGTACTTCCTGCATTCGAAGCTGCAGGACCACAAGGGCTGGTCGACACTCGCCAAGTACACCCGGGACGAGTCCTTCGACGAGATGCGGCACGCCGAGATCCTCACCGACCGCATCCTGCTGCTGGACGGCCTGCCCAACTACCAGCGGCTCTTCCATGTGCAGGTCGGGCAGACGGTGACGGAGATGTTCCGGGCCGACCGGCAGATCGAGGTCGAGGCCATCAACCGGCTGCGCCGGGGCGTCGACGTGATGCGCGACAAGGGCGACATCACGTCCGCGAACATCTTCGAGGCGATCCTGGCCGACGAGGAGCACCACATCGACTACCTGGACACCCAGCTGGAGCTGGTGGACAAGCTGGGCGAGGCCCTGTATCTGTCCACGGTGATCGAGCAGAGCCAGCCCGATCCCTCCGGTCCGGGCACGCACGGCTTCTCGACACCGTAGGGCGCCGGGCCGACCGGGCGACAGGGGAGACCGCGACGACGGCCGCGAGGGCTCCGGGGCGCGGGGACGGCTTGCCGGACCTCAGGCGGCGTCGCCGAGTCCGGCCACCGGGGCCGGCTGGGCCGGGTGGGGGAACGGCGAGGCTCCGCGGTCGGCCAGTTCCCGGCGCGGGCAGGTGCCCCGGCCGAGCAGTGCCTGGATGCGCCGGACACAGCCACCGCAGTCCGTGCCCGCCTTGCAGGCGGAGGCGATCTGGCGGGGCGTGCACGCGCCGTTCTCCGCGTGCTGCTGGACCTGCTGCTCGGTGACACCGAAGCAACTGCACACGTACACGCGCGTCTCACCTCCCGCCGGGATCGATCACTGGTGCCGTCCCGACTTCCTCGGTGAGGCAAACCTAACCTTACCCGCCGCATCGGGCGGACAAAAGAGGACGGGGCGCGGACCGTCTGTGATCCGCGCCCCACTTCATCCCTCGGTACCGGCGGACCGGCTCACTGGTCCCGGTACATCTCCGCGACCAGGAAGGCCAGGTCCAGCGACTGGCTGCGGTTGAGCCGCGGGTCGCAGGCCGTCTCGTAACGCTGGTGCAGGTCGTCGACGAAGATCTCGTCGCCGCCGCCCACGCACTCGGTGACGTCGTCACCCGTCAGCTCCACGTGGATGCCGCCCGGATGGGTGCCCAGCGCCTTGTGCACCTCGAAGAAGCCCTTGACCTCGTCGAGCACGTCGTCGAAGCGGCGGGTCTTGTGACCGGAGGCCGCCTCGAAGGTGTTGCCGTGCATCGGGTCGGTCACCCAGGCCACGGTGGCACCGGAGGCGGTGACCTTCTCCACCAGCTCCGGCAGCCGGTCGCGCACCTTGTCCGCGCCCATCCGCACGATGAACGTCAGCCGGCCCGGCTCGCGGTCCGGGTCGAGGCGCTCGATGTACTGCAGCGCCTCCTCGGCCGTCGTGCTCGGGCCGAGCTTGATGCCGATCGGGTTGCGGATCTTCGAGGCGAACTCGATGTGCGCGTGGTCCAGCTGCCGGGTGCGCTCACCGATCCACACCATGTGCCCGGAGACGTCGTACAGCTGCCCGGTGCGTGAGTCGACCCTGGTCAGCGCCGACTCGTAGTCCAGCAGCAGCGCCTCGTGCGAGGAGTAGAACTCGACGGTCTTGAACTCCTCCGGGTCGGTGCCGCAGGCCCGCATGAAGTTCAGCGCGTTGTCGATCTCCCGGGCGAGCTGCTCGTAGCGCTGGCCGGACGGGGAGGACTTCACGAAGTCCTGGTTCCAGGCGTGCACCTGGCGCAGGTCGGCGTAGCCGCCGGTGGCGAAGGCGCGCACCAGGTTCAGCGTGGAGGCGGACGCGTGGTACATCCGCTTCAGCCGCTCGGGGTCCGGGACACGGGCCTCCTCGGTGAACTCGAAGCCGTTGACGGAGTCGCCGCGGTAGGTCGGCAGCGTCACGCCGTCGCGGGTCTCGGTCGGCTTGGAGCGCGGCTTGGAGTACTGGCCGGCGATCCTGCCGACCTTCACCACCGGCACCGAGGCGGCGTACGTGAGCACGGCGCCCATCTGGAGCAGCGTCTTGAGCTTGTTGCGGATCTGGTCGGCGGACACCGCGTCGAAGGCCTCCGCGCAGTCGCCGCCCTGGAGCAGGAACGCCTCGCCCCTGGCGACGGCTCCCATCCGTGCGCGCAGCTGGTCGCACTCGCCCGCGAAGACGAGCGGCGGATACGACTCGAGGTCCGCGATCACTGCGCGCAGAGCCTCGGGGTCGGGGTACTCGGGCTGCTGCGCCGCGGGTAGGTTTCGCCAGGTGTTGCCAGCGCTCGCGCTGGTCTTAGCGTTCACGGTCACCTTCTCAACACTACGGGGTCGCTTCCTCCGGTCCATCCATCTGCTCATCAAGTGAGACGGGTCGTGCACGGTCGTGGACGGTGTGCGCTAGGCTGCCGGCATGTTCGCGCACTCGACCCAGAACCAGAACTGGTGGTGGACCGCTTCTCCGGCGGCCCGCTGACTGCGCGTATCCCACACTTCGCGAAGGCCGCCCGAGGGGCGGCCTTCGGTGTGTGCGGCACCCGGGTCGTTCCTCACCGACATCGACGGAAGAGGAACCGATGGACCTGGCACAACTGCTGCACGATCCCCGCCCGTTCGCCCTGCTCCGGCGCCGTACCCCCGGGCACGACCACGACCTGGTGGAGCTGCTGGTCGGTCCGGTGAGCACCCGGGAGACCCTGGCCGAGCTGCCCGACGAGGGCCTGGCGATGGTCCCGTTCCGGCAGATCCGCGAGCGCGGCTTCGACGTCCGTGACGACGGGACCCCGCTGACGGTGCTGACCCCCGAGGAGTCCTGCTCGATCCCGCTCGCCGAGGCGCTGGCGCAGCTGCCCCCGCACGAGGTCCGGGTCGAGGGCGACGGCTTCGACGTCGGCGACGAGGAGTACGCAAAAATCGTCGGGCGGGTGCTGCGCGAGGAGATCGGCGCGGGCGAGGGCGCGAACTTCGTGATCCGGCGGACGTACGAGGGCCGGATCCCCGGCTTCGCCCGCTCCGACGCGCTGGCGCTGTTCCGCCGGCTGCTGGAGGGCGAGCGGGGCGCCTACTGGACGTTCGTGGTGCACACCGGCGCGAGGACGCTGGTCGGCGCGAGCCCGGAGGTGCACGTCCGCATGTCCGGCGGAACGGTCGTGATGAACCCGATCAGCGGGACGTACCGCTACCCGGCCGAGGGACCGACGCCCGAGCATCTGCTGGACTTCCTCGCCGACGGCAAGGAGATCGAGGAGCTGTCGATGGTCGTCGACGAGGAGCTCAAGATGATGTGCACCGTCGGCGACATGGGCGGTGTCGTGGTGGGGCCTCGGCTGAGGGAGATGGCGCACCTGGCGCACACCGAGTACGAGCTGCGCGGGCGGTCCTCGCTGGATGTCCGGGAGGTGCTGCGGGAGACCATGTTCGCGGCGACGGTCACCGGTTCCCCGGTGCAGAACGCCTGCCGGGTCATCGAACGCCACGAACCCGTCGGGCGGGACGGTGTGGGGCGCGGGTACTACGCGGGCGCCCTGGCGCTGCTCGGCCGGGACTCCGGCGGCGCCCAGACCCTGGACTCCCCGATTCTGATCCGCACCGCCGACATCGACGCGGACGGGCGGCTGCGCGTCCCGGTCGGCGCCACCCTGGTGCGCGGCTCGGACCCGGCGAGCGAGGTCGCCGAGACGCACGCGAAGGCGGCGGGCGTGCTGGCGGCGCTGGGTGTGCGGGCCGGCCGGCCGGGCACGGAGCGGGCGCTGCCCCGCCTCGCCGACGACCCGCGGGTGCGGGCGGCGCTGGACGGGCGCCGGACGTCGCTGGCGCCGTTCTGGCTGCGGATGCAGGAGCGGTCCGACGCCCTGCGGGGGCACGCCCTGGTGGTCGACGGCGAGGACACCTTCACGGCGATGCTGGCACACGTGCTGCGCTCGGCCGGCCTGGAGGTGACCGTACGGCGCTACGACGAGCCGGGACTGCGCCGGGCCGTCCTCGCGCACGAGGGACCGGTCGTGCTCGGTCCCGGTCCGGGCGACCCCTCGGACCTCGCCGACCCGAAGATGCGGTTCCTGCGGGAGCTGGCCGCCCAGGTGATCCGGGAGCACCGGCACGGCGTGCTCGGGGTGTGCCTGGGGCACGAGCTGATCGCGGCGGAGCTGGGCCTCGAGATCGTGCGGAAGGAAGTGCCGTACCAGGGCGCGCAGACGGAGATCGACCTGTTCGGGCGCGCCGAGACCGTCGGCTTCTACAACAGCTTCGTGGCCCGCTGCGACGAGGAGGCGGCACGGGAACTGGCCGCGCACGGGGTGGAGGTGAGCCGGGCGGAGAACGGGGAGGTGCACGCCGTTCGAGGGCCGGGCTTCGCCGGTGTCCAGTTCCACCCGGAGTCGGTGCTGAGCCTGGACGGGGCCGCGGTCGTGCGGGAACTGATCGGGCAGCTGCGCCGCACCCCCGTGTGAGGGCTGCGGTGCGGTGAGGGGCGCCGCCGACCCCGGGGGGGGGGGGCCCCCCCGGGGTGGCGGGGAGCCGCAGAAAACCCCCCCCACAACGAAAAGCAGAAAAGAAAGAGCTGGGGGAGGGGAAGAGTGGTAAAAAATAAAGGGATAA